>NZ_DLLH01000009.1:0-6758 GCF_002476655.1 Treponema sp. UBA7567 | reverse complement strand
CCAGGAATTTATCAAGTGCTTTTGCGCACGCCTTGGAGAGCCCGGTTTTTGTGCAGCTTTGCGGAACAAAAAGCCACCCGGATTATTTTTGGTTCTGTTTTTCTTTTAGAAGGTCTTCGCGTTGCTGTATTTCGGCTTTTAAAGTTTTTATTGTATTCAGGCGGCTGAGAAACGGCTCCTGTTCGGGAAGAATCGGGATATTTTTTTCAAATGAGTCCAATGCGTCCTGTCCGAGAGATGCTATTTCTTTGCTAAGCTTTGCCTGAAACTGTTTTTTTTCGATTTTGAGAACACTTTCGTCTCCGAATTTTGTTACAGCGGTTTCTGCCTTTGAAAACGCTTCCTTTGAAGCCTGAACGCCTTTCTTTAAATAATTCTGAAGATTTTCTTTTAATGCCATAAAGTCCTCCTTATTAAAACTCCGTTTTTGTTGCTTTACAATTTTTTTAGCGCAAGAAGCGTAAGGTCGTCTGCCTGCGGATCTTCGTTTAAATTCTGATAATAAATATAGTTCGGTTCCTGCAAATCGGCAACTGAAGAACAGTAATATGAATAGCGGCTGAATGTTTTTTTTAGGAATGCGTCGATTTTTCGGTCTACACGGACTACATCGCCCTGAACCAAGATTTCGCCGTTTTCGTTTTGTTCCACGCTGCCCTTTGACTGCGGAGTTTTGTACATTCTGAATACTTTTTCGACTGCGACAAGCGCCATGATTGCCTCGTCAATATTGCCTTCGAGTTTTTCAAAGTCAAATATGAGCTCTTCGTCCGGAATCGGGCTGTGATATTTTATAAGACGGTAAATTTTGCGGTTTAGGACTGATTCGAGAATCTCTTTTACCCTTTCGTATTCAATCTGCTCGGAAATCTGGCCGATTTTGTGATTTTTGTGAATTCCGTCGTTGTTCAAGTCAGGCTCACGGCATTCTGTAACCTTAAAATCTTCCGTCCTGAAAAAACGTGTAGATTCCTCGATGCCGTCAGTATAAAGAAAAAGAACGTCGTCTGGATTTAGATGAATTTTTTCGACAACAAAACCGCCTTTCATTTCGACCATAAATGACGGAAGCGCTCCTGCGGCAGGAGACTCGTGCAAGGTGACTGTTTTTATTGTTTTTTCCTTGCTGCTGAAAATATGGATTATATTGTCTCCTGCGTTGCACAAATGCACATCGCCGTTTTTTGAATCGAACAAGGCTATTAAAAGAGTTGCAAATTTGCCTTTTACTCCGAGAGATTCGATAAAATCGTTTATTTGAACTACGAGTTTTCCGAGCGCTGTTCCGTGGGTTTTAAATGTCCACTGCTCAAAATATTTCCGGAAAAGAGTTGCCACAACCGTCATAATAAGAGCCGCAGGAACTCCATGGCCGGAAACATCGCATTTTATGACAGCGTAAAACCTGTCGTCGAGCTTTTTGTAGTCAAAATAATCTCCGGAAACGGCATCTGCTCCTTCGTAATAACCAAAAAGCTGGAAAGTTTTTTCTTTTTCTTCGGCGGTTGTTTTTTTGCCGCCTTTTTCTGTCAAAGAAAGCGGAAGAAATGTCTGCTGGACAGCCTTTGCGTCAAGCGAAAGTTTTTCCTGTTCGAGAGATTTTTCTTCTTCTTCCGCCGCACGAACAAGACCGGAAGTCATTTTGTTTACGGCATCGCCTAAGGTTCCGATCTCGTCGTGGCTTTTTATGCTGATTGTAAAGTTTTTCAGTTTTTTCTTGTCTTTTGTTTCTGTAATTACCTTTACGTGCGCCATGAGTCTTTTTAGAGGCTCAACAATGAGAGACGCCAAAAACCAGGAGCCGATTATACCCAAAAGCATTGCCACAAAAGCGACAACGCAGGCAACAATTATGATTGTGTTTCTGGAATGGGAAAGAGAATTTACAAGTTCCTCCGCCGAAACCTGAAGAACCAAAACCGCATGCAAAAGATTTTGAGAATTATTGTTTTTATAAAAAACTGGATAGTAAAAAGTGTAGATTAGATTATTTTGCGCAAGCGAATTTTCGTTAAAAACAGGAACGGACTGTGTGTTTTCGCGAGAAATGCTTCTTAAAATTGCCGTGTATTCATCTTTTTTTTCGCGAGAATATTTTTCTGAAATATCTTTTAAAATATCATCGACTTTTTGATGCGCAGTTTCTTCAAGAGGAGCACATTGAAGGGCAATTTTTGATTCGACAGTTTCGCTCTTAAAACGGCTTTTTCCGATTAAAGGTTCGGCTGTGTCGAGCTTTTGACTTATCGCCGCGGTATTTTCGGTCGAAGCCCAGAAAAAGCCGAGGCTTGAGCTTCCAGTGTTTTTTCCGCGGCCGATTACAGTTGAATAGATTGCCGGACCAAAATTGTTTGTCTGACGAACCAAATCTATAAGTCCAACAGAACTTCCGCCTTCAACCGCGTCGTTCATTGCGTTTTGAACAGAATTTGACATTCCTTCGAGAAGAACCGTAACCTGCTCCCGCATGCTTTCTACGAGAGTTTTTCGCTGTGTCTGAATCATTCTCCGCCCAAGAGAAACAGAAACCATTATAACGATTGAAAGAACAAGCAGGACTGTAAAACCTACAAGCTTGAGTTTTAAGCTTGTCTGTCGCTTTTTCAATTTTTCAACCTTAATTTTTTTAGTCAACGGCATAACATCTCCTGTCAGAAGCGCGGCAACTTCTGAATGAATTAAAACTGATTCCCGCAAAGCGCTGGCAATTCCATAAATTGCAAAAACAACGGCAAGAACGCAGGATATTGCAAGAAGAATAAAAAGCAGATCCACAACCTGAACCGAATATTTTTTTTCCGAAGAATAAGATTTCCATTCTGCGGAAGGCACAAACGGCCGTTCAATTTTTACAGTTCCGGATTCATCTATTCTGAATTTGTTCGATTCCGCATTTTCTCCGCCGCTTGTTCCGCGCCTTGAATGATGCACAAAAATTTTATAGTTTCCTTCTTCCAGTTCTTCAAGATGAAGGTTCGTAATGAGGCTTGAAGAGCTGATTTTATAATCATTTTTTGAAAGATAAAAATTTTTTTTGAATTGCGGATCTCCGCTCTTTTCGACAATAATCTGGTCAACTAAACCTTCGTAGTCAAAATCCTGGCCAAAAATATTTACCGACAGATTTCCAAATTCATCTTTTTTTGTCTGAAGTCCAAAAATCACCGTATGCGGAGAATATTTATTTACAACAAGAACAACCGACTCGCTTTCTCCGACGTTTCCGGTCTCGTCAATTGCGCGCACAGAAAAAACATAAATTCCGTTACGGCAATTTTTAAAAGTGAGGGAATTTTTTCTCAGACAGACAGTCTTTGAAGGCTTTTGGCTTTTTTGAATAAGTTTTTGCGACTGCCCTTCAATTTTCTGTAAATATTCAAAAATTTCTTCTTTTTTCTGCTGATTCTGCCTTTGATTTCGTATGAGAGAATCCTTAAACTGCGGACTCAAATCCCTGACTTTTGAAAAGCTCCAGCTGTAGCCTGCAACGTCCGTGTCGTCCTGATTTTTTTGCCAGAAAACAGAAAAAGAGCCGTCGTTTACAAAACCAAAAACGTCCTTTTTTACAGGAAGAATCGAAACTTTTTGAGGAGGCGTAATGTCGCGGTAATAAGAAATTTGAGATGACTCAGACCAGTTGCCCGCCGCGTCAAGAACTTTCGCCTTAAAAAAATATTCTCCGTCTTCATCCGCAGCTGCAATTACCGTGTATGAGCATCCGGAAGAAATATTTTTTTCTACGATAAGATCAGAACTGTCCGTCGAAGGCTCAGTTTCCGGCGATTTTGAAAAGCTCCAGGAAAAACCAGAAATTCCGCTCGTGTCCTGAGGCATTGTAATGCGGATTTTTACTTTTTCCTGCGAAGAACGGACATTCTTTTTAAAATTAACCGCTTTTAAAACAGGAGGAAGAACAAAATGATCCTGCTCAACTTCAAAAATCTGCGGATTTTTATTATTTTTTTGCCAAATGTAAGAAATTTCGTTTTTTAAGGAACTTGACGAAATTACAGGACAGACAAAACTCGAATTTTCGCTGTTTTTAATAAATTTTTGAGAGCCAAAACTGTTTTCTGAATTTTTGACAGCGGAATACGCGCCGTTGTTTTTGTCAAACCAGACAAGGCTCGTCTGACCGTCATGTTCGAAAAAAGCCGGGCGATGGGAATTCATTAAATCAGAATATTCACGGACCCGTCTGTTTTCAAAAAGTTTTCCGTCAGAAGCAATTCTGGCAAGAACAATATATGTGTTTTCTGAACGGACTTCGTTCCGCTCCCAGGCGCACCAAATCTGAGAATTTTTTGAATAAACGACAGGACTTTGGTTTGAAAACTCGATAAAAGAATTTGCTTTCCGGCTAAAAGTCGCATTATCGTCCGTCAAAAGCCCAGACTGAGAAAAAGTTTTTAAACCGTCTGCGGAAAAAGCCGAATAAAGCTGAAAAGTTTTTGGTTTGTCCGGAACAGAAAAATGCGACTGAAAAACAACCAAATCGCCTTCAGAAACAGGACAAAGATACGGCGCAAAGGAATTGTCCAGATTTTTTGCCGGCTCAAAAATCAAAAAATCCGACCAAAAAAGTCCGTCTTTGGAAACAGAATAAACTATTGAAAATTTACTTTCTTCTTCAAGGGAAGCAAAAAGCACAAAAGCGTCGTTTTTTGTTCTGAAAATTCTTGGCGCAACAAGATGCCTTGAAAACATCGAAACTTTTGTCTTAGAAAAATTTTCACCTCCGTCTTTGGAAGTGTAGATTCCAATTTCGTACTGAGATTCGCTTGCAGCGACACAGACTGTTCCGTCAGAAAGGCTTGCAGCCGAATAAATGTCCGGGACATCGCCAGAAAAAACAAAAGGACCGGCAACTTTTTTGGGAGACGACCATTTTCCTGAAAAATCTTTTTTTTCGATGAATTTTATGAAAATTTGAGAATTTAAAGCCTCTTCAAAAAAAAGAAAATTCGTTCCAGAGCCGGAAACAACAACTGGAAACTGAGTATTTTTTTCAGTAACCGCAACCGGCGCTTCAAAATAAAGACTCTGGGCAGGCAAAAACAGATTGAATGCAGCCAGCGTGATAAAAGAGAGAACAGTTTTTTTTATTTTTTGAAAATCTTTATTTTTCATCATCTTTTTATTTCTCCGGCGCTTTTTTCACATATTTTCAATTCGCCGTTTTAGTTTTATAACTTTAGCAACCTGAGGATTTTTTGTGAACAAATCGTTTATCAAAATTTCCGCCTGCTCTTTTAAGCCGTCATTGTAAAGTCTTTCCGCTCTTGAATAGCGTGCTTCGTCGGCATCATCAAGATAATTTTTTACAGTCGTCGCCTTTGAATTCAGAATGAAGGCTTCATCCTTCAATTTTTGGGCAAGAATATTGCGCCGGTTTAGCGAAAGAGCTTCGTTTAAAAGCGAAATTTTTTTACTCAGATTTTTTTCATTTTTAGCAAGAGATGTAAGTTCGTTTGAACGGGCAAGATTTTTCTTTGCCTGCTCGGATTGCGCAAGACGGTTTAACTGCGATTCAAAATCCTTTACGGCAAGCGCAACAGCCTTGTTTTCCGGGATTATTTTCTGAAGCGCCTTTATCTCGTTTAGAGAATTCCGCAAGTCAACGTCGCGGCCAGAAGAAGCTGCGGCTTTTGCCTGATTTATTTTTTGAGCTACGGTCGAATTAAACACAGACGGATCGAGAATTTTATTTATCAAAAGATTCAAGTTGCCTGCTTCCTGATTTTTCGGAAAAACCCTCTGAACCTTACGGACTTCGTCCCTCGCCTGCGCCAGCTTTTTTTTGCCTTCGTCAGTATTTCCTGAAGAATAGAGCTTTGAGCCCTCTTCGTAATGAAGTTTTGCGTTATTTAGATAAGTTCCCATGTCTTTGTAGAGCGGATCTGCGTACGAAATTTCTTTGCCGCCGCTTGATTCAAGAGCTTCCTTTACGAGAACTGCAAGCTCCGTGATTTCTGAATTTTCCTGGGCCTGAGTTTTTTCCCAAATTTCTGACGCGCTGTCAAGAGAACGTTTTGCGTATTCAAAATTTCCGGCATAATAATCATTGTAAGCGTCCGTAATTAAAGAACGTACAGTCGAAATTACCCAGCCGTTCTGCATAGCCGTAATTTTTTCGTCGGCAAGAGCAATTTTTGAAGAAAATTCTCTGCGCAGCGAATCGTTTTCTTCAAGCTGGAGAGATTTTTTATAAGCTGAATCTGCATCTGAAAGAGAATTTCGCGCCTGGTCGTACTGCTTTTTTTCAAGATAAGAAAGAGCGGATTCATAAAGGCGTCTTGCTTCATTTGCGGATTTTAACGCTTCGTTTGATTTTGACTTTGCGCTTGCCATGATTTTTTGGCAGTCAAGCAAAAGTCCGTTCATCGCCGCAATAACCGACTCAAGATTCAAAACACTGTCTGTATAAATTTGCTGAGTTCCACGGAATTTCTGTCCGCCATCAAGCTCTTTTCTAAAACCAGAGAGAACGGCAATTTCCTTTTTAATTTTTTCGTTCAGCTCCGCACATTTTTGAAAAGCCTTTGTCGGATAAAACTTTACGATTCTTGTCTCGGATTCAATCTCTTCAATTCCGTTCAAAAGAGAATCTGCTTCAGTTCTTTTTAGCGTAAAATCGGCCAGCTGCCTGTCGCCTTCGTCAGAATATGCTTTTGCGAGAGTTGACCAGACATTTCCCGCCTGATTTTCACATTCGTTTTTTGCAAGCTGAAGAATTTTATCGTAAAAAGCCAGAGGAA
>NZ_DLLH01000036.1:0-14467 GCF_002476655.1 Treponema sp. UBA7567 | reverse complement strand
TGTCGCTGCACGGCAATGACACTTAATTTTCACGTCTGACAATCACAAAAGTTCAATTTTTACACCGAAATTTCTTGCATTTATAATAATAATATCTTATATTATATATATAAAACATTGTGTTGTTAATAAATTGTAGTGTATCGAGGACGAAAAATGGCGGCAATTACGGTAAATGTGGAACAAAAGGACAAGGAAACTTTCAATTCAATCTGCGCAAAAATGGGAATGAACATCTCAACCGCAATCAATATTTTTATCAAGGCGGTGAACCGCACGCGGACGATTCCTTTTAAAATCAGGGCGGAAGAAGAATACAACGACGAAACTCTTGCTGCCTGCCAGGAAGCGCTGGATATAAGCAAAGGCAAAATCAAGGCAAAAAGGTATGATTCGTTCAAGGAGGCGATGGCGGACATGGATTTGTGCGTTGCAGAGCCTGAGCCGGAATACAAGGCATGAGAAAATACAAGCTTGTTTTGGCGAACTCGTTCAAAAAAGACTATAAGCTCATAAAACGGCGGAACTACGACATAGACTTGCTTGATGAGGTCGTGGAACTTCTGCTTTCCGGCAAAAAACTCCCCGAAAAGTACTGCGACCACCAGCTGAAAGGCAAGCTGAAGAAATTCCGGGAACTGCATATTCAGCCGGACTGGATTCTGATCTACATAAAGAACAAGACGGAGCTGATTCTTACGCTTTCAAGGACCGGCACTCATGCTGATTTATTGAGGATGTAGAAAAAAACAAGCGTTGCTTTTATTCCACAACGCTTGTTTTGCAGACTTTCGGTTTTGTTTTTATTCAAAATCGGCAAGCAATTTATCTGCCTTGTGGTCTGTCATTGAAAGGATAATACCACATTCTTCTTCATTTGCCCTGCGGAACTCTTTCTGAATTCCAAGCGGATTTGCACTTTCCTGATTTTCCGGAATTTTTCCGCGCAACTGTGCGACGGCTTTCATGTAAAGCTGCTCAAGGTTGTAGAATCCCTTTAATTCTTCAAGGTAGCTCTTTATCCGCCTTCTGGTCCGTTCTTCTTTTTTTGTGTTTAAGGTTGAAAGATAAGTCCCCAAAAATGTGACCAAAGAGCCAAGCAACGCAAAGATTCCGCCGATTATTGCCTCTTTCATAAGTGTTTACTCCTATAAAGGCATTTTTATTAGCTACAAAAAAAGCAATGAATAAATCAAAAATTAGAATTCGCCTGTATAACCAGATGCTTTGATTTTTGCTTTCACGGCAAGTGTTAGAGATGAACACATGCTGAATACACGGCTGTCTTTATATTCTATTTTTGTTCCATCAGGAATTTTTACTTCTGACAGTGCCGCACAGCCGTTAAAAGGAATTCCGTTAATTTTTGTCAATGATGCAGGAAGTGTAACAGATTTTAAATTTGGACACTCCATGAACGTGCCGTCAGGAACATAATCATCATAGCCCAAGGATGTTACTCCTTCTTCAACAATGACACTTGTAATTTTTGTCTTTCTGAATGCGTCAGGTCCTGTAAATTTCATGCCTTTTGAAATTTTTATTGTACCGGCAATGTCTGATTCAGCAAAAGCTTCTTTTCCAATTGATGTAAGATTGCTTATATCAATATTGATTTTTCCTTTTACACCTCTGAAAGCGTTGTTTCCTATAACTTTTACACTTTTTGGAACTGTTATTGTGTATGGAGTGTTGCAAGAGCTTTTATACATTGTATGTGGAAAAAAGCGGGCTGCCCACTCAGTTTTTTCACCAATCTGAGTCACTGGCAAGCCTTCAATTGTATCTGGAATTACAACTGTTGTAGACTTTCCTTTGTAACTTTTTAGCATTACTCCCTGACCGTCAGGCGCCATGTCATAGTAAAAGTCACTTGCAGGATTTGTCGCAAAGCAGGTGAAAGTCGTTGCAAGAGCAAGGCTTAAAATAAATAAGATTTTTTTCATAATAGAATATCCTCCGCGTTTATTGTCCGCCGACTTTTTGAGGCGAAACCTCTTTATTCTGGCAAGATTATACAGTCAGAGTTTTTTCTTGTAGTCAGTAAAAACTCACTTTATTCCTGTGAGTTTTCTCTATGGATTTTGCGGTTTTTTGAACTGTAAATTTAACGATTTTGCGGTAAATAGCACTTATATTTTTAACGATTTTGTGTTAATATAATACTATAAAATTAACGATTTTGGGATTTTATGGCATTTAAGCGCAAAATTTACGATAAGTTTTTGGAATGGAAAAAAAACTCGGACGGCAAAACGGCTTTGCTTGTTGAAGGCGCGCGTCGTATCGGCAAATCAACCATTGTTGAGGAATTCGCAAAAAACGAATACGAATCATATATTCTCATTGATTTTACGAAAGCGTCGCAGGAAGTTTTCAAGATTTTTGACGACATTTCTGATTTGAATTATATTTTCATGCGGCTTCAGCTTATCTATCATAAAGAGCTTCACGAGCGGAAAAGCCTTGTCATTTTTGACGAGGTTCAGTTTTGTCCAAAGGCTCGGCAGGCAATAAAGCATCTTGTTGCTGATCATCGCTATGATTATATGGAAACCGGCTCCTTGATTTCGATTCGGAAAAATGTAAAGGACATTCTTATTCCAAGCGAGGAACGCACGGTCCAGATGTACCCGATGGATTATGAAGAATTCAAATGGGCTTTGGGCGACACTGTTACTATAAAACTTTTGCGGGAATCTTTTGAAAAATATCAGCCGCTTGGCGATGATTTGAATCGTACTATGATGCGCGACTTTAGGCTTTATATGCTTGTGGGCGGAATGCCAAAGGCTGTGAGCACTTACATCGAAACAAACAATATGAGGCTTGTTGACGAAGAAAAACGCGATATTCTTCGGCTTTATGAATCTGACTTTATGAAGATTGATTCAAGCGGGAAGGCCGCGCTTCTTTTCAAATCAATTCCGTCTCAGCTTGAAAAAAATGCCTCACGGTATCAGGTTTCTTCGGTCCTGGCAAACCAGCGCAATTCGACAGTCCTTGAGCTTATCTCGGAAATGGAAAGTTCCAAGACCGTTCTTGTGTCTTATAAATCAGACGATCCGAACGCAGGACTTACGCGGACAAAGGATTTGGAAAACTTCAAGCTTTTTGTCTGCGATACAGGACTTTTTACAACCATGGTTTTTATGGATAAGGATTTTACGGAAAATATTATTTATGAAAAGCTGCTCAGCGGCAAGCTTTCTGTGAATCTTGGGTACCTTTATGAAAATGTTGTCGCGCAGATTCTAAAGGCAAACGGAAACGCTCTTTTTTATTACACATTTCTTGATGAGAAATCAAGGCATAATTTTGAAATTGATTTCCTTCTCGCGCGAAAGAACAAGGTTTGCCCGATAGAAATAAAATCGTCGGGCTATAAGACCCACGCTTCGCTTGATGCCTTTTGCGAAAAATATTCGTCCCGTATTCTGAATAAATACCTTGCGTACACAAAGGATTTGGGAAAGGACAAGGATGTTCTCAGCATTCCAGTTTATATGACGATGTTCTTGTGATTATCCCTGTGAGTTTTCTCTGTATATTTTTGCGTCTTTCTAAGATAAAATATGAGAATGATCAGCGTAATCAGTGTTGACGACCATGAAATGATAAGCCTTGGACTTGAGCAGGTGTTTTCGGAAACTGAAGACATCCGGGTCTGCCATTTCTGCAAGACAAAAGATGAGGCCGCAGCGTTCATCGGTTCAAAATCTCCAGAAGAGCTAAGGCGGACGGTCGCGATGGTTGACATAAAGCTTGAAAACGGAAGCGGCTTTGATGCGGCGGACTTTCTTATCCGGCGCGGAGTGAACTGCCTTATGTATTCCTCATTTTCAAACGCGGGCTTTGTTGTAAAAACCATGGAGCACAAAATCAAGGGATTTGTCTCAAAAAATGCCGGCAAATCGGAAATCCTTGATGCGGTCCGGACAGTCGCACGCGGCGGAACCTACATCCAAAAGGATTTAATCCCCGGCATGATGTATGTAAGCTCAATCATGGTTTCCCTCACAAAGAAAGAACGCGAACTTTTGGACTTGATTTCCGAGCATCTTCCGAACGAGATAATCGCCGCTCGTCTTGGAATTTCCAAACGTACCGTAGAAAACTACGTTTCCCGCATTTTCGACAAATTCAACGTGAAGAACCGCTACGAGCTGGGGCGGTATTTGTGAGAGGAAAGCAAATGGCGTTACGGATGACCGTTTATCCAATCAGCTTCAAGGATTTTAAAATTACAACAGGAAGTTTATTTTATGGCTGAATCAAAAACTTACTCTTTGCTGACAGCACCCAGAATCCTTTTCCCCCCCGGAAAACGCCCCAGGCGGCGAATGTGCAGATAAGCCTGTCTGCAAAATTCACAGGAAGGCGCACGGCTATCAGAAGCAGGAGCTTTGAACGGAATCTGTTTTCCCACAAAAACGTAAGAAAATCAGTCTGGCTGCTTGCATGGTTGTACGCTTCCACAAAACTTAAGATGTAGCTTATGATTCCGCCCGAAATGCTCATGACAAGGCACAGCGCGATGCTGAGAACAATCAGTTTTACAAAAACCGCGTGGCCCGTGTCAGTCTTTTTGATGAACAGGATTTTAAAATATCCTGCTGTAAGAGCCGCAAGAAAATGGCAGAGCATAAACAGATGTCCGGGTTCAAGCGTCCTGTTCAAAATAAAGTCAATCAGGTGGTAGAAGAATCCGGCAAGCACTCCCCACCATGGCCCTGCAAGAAAACTGAGCGCCATGATAAAAACCGTGTCGCAAAAAAGAGGCAGATGGTTTATCCAGGCCACAAAGTCGCAGATAAGGTAATCTAAAAGACCGGCAAGAACGCTTAAAGCAAAAAATACAAATCTCTTTCGGCTTGATGAATCAAAATTGAAAATCATGGTTTATTATATCAGCTGTATAAAAAATATGTTATACTCTAAAGATGAAAAAAATCACGGTTTTTATCCTGTCTGCGCTATTCAGTTTTTCAGCTTTTGCTCATAAGGCTCAGAAGCAGACTGAACCGCTTATGATGGAAGGGCTTACTCAAAAGTGGATGGAATGTGAATCGGCGGAGGAAAGTGAATTCAAAAAACGTCTTGAAGACTTTTATGCCGAAGCGCAAAAGGTCTCTCCTTCTGATACCGTGATTTATTATTTTCCGGAAGCAAAGGTCATCTACGAAAACATTCTGGGCGGAATCAATGAAGGCGACAGGCAGAAAATTGCGGAAAACGTTCGCGGCTGGGAAATCCTCCAGAAAAACCTTGCAAGGTTTCAGCTTGAACAGGTCTATTATTCCTACAGGATTTTGATTTTTGTAATCATTATTGCAGTGCTCGCGTCGCTTGTGTTTTCGGTCATGTATCTTTTGTCGTCAAAACTCCGCAAGGAAAATCTTGCCTTTACCGCCCGGATGATTAAAACCCAGGAAGCCGAGCGCGAGCGCATTTCCAACGAGCTTCATGATACGGTCTGTCAGGATTTGGGTGTGCTCCAGTTCCGCCTTAAAGATGAGGAGTCCGTGAGCCTTTGCAGAAAAATCGCCTCCGATGTGCGCGGCGTCTGCTATACCCTTACACCGTCCGATTTGAGCGAAGGAATTCTTGAGGCGCTGATTTCCCTGTGCCATGTCCTGCAGAAACAGAGCGGCGTGGAAATTGTCCTGAGCATTCAGGATGAACTTAAAAACAGTCCGGCTTTTAAGACTTTCCCGAAAGATAAAAATCTGAACATTTACCGAATCACGCAGGAAATTATAACAAATGCAATAAAACATTCGGGAGCAGAAAGTGTAAGCGTGCTGGTCAGAACCGTTGATGAAAAAAGCTTCAAGATTATCGTTTCTGATGACGGAAAGGGCTTTGATTTGAAAAACGCGCTCAAAAAGAAAAATCATTTCGGACTGAAAAATGTTCAGGCACGCGCGGAAGGATTCGGCGGCGGAGTCAGCTTTAACACAGAAAAAGGGGCGGGAACTCAGGTGACGGTCGCAGTTCCGTATTAGGACGGAATTCTGCAATCCGGACATCAACATCCTCCCTAATATTGTAATAATTGAAGTTACAGCGAAAATCTGCTAAAGTTGGCGTATGAAAGTAAGCAGCAAATTTACGGTGGCGGTTCACACTTTGTTGTGCATCCACCGGTTCGGCGGGGAAAGGAAAGTCACTTCAGATTTTATCGCGGGAAGCACGGGCGTGAATCCGGTCATTATCAGGCGGACGCTTCTTTCGCTCAAGGCGGCGGGGCTTGTGAAGGTTGCGGCCGGAACTGGCGGAGCGGAAATTGTCGCGGAGCCGTCGTCGTTCACGCTTTTTGACATTTACAAGGCTTCGGGCAGCCTGGAAGAAAATGTTTTCGGTTTTCACGAGCAGCCGAATCCCGCGTGTCCTGTCGGCGGAAACATCCACAAGATTCTCGACTCGCACCTTGCCGACGCGCAGAAAGCGTTTGAGCAAAGCCTTGCGGCAGTGAAATTTTCTGAGCTTGTGAGGGAACTTGAAGAGGTGGAAAAGCAGAAGAATTAAGAAGCCGCTGAGTTCGTAAAATCAGATTTATATCACCCAAATGCCGAGTTTTGATAAGAATTGTAATTTAAATGTTATAGCATTGTAATGACATAAACTATAAAACTCGACATTTAGACTATTCTGCTTTTTATTTTACCGCGACAATATCCGACACAGCGTAAACAAATGTCTTCTTGTCTTCGTTCCCTTTGCGGCTGTTTGTGCGCAGGATAATCCTGTAGCTTTTGCCGCTTTCAAGGCTTTCGGGCAGGAAGAATTCTAGCGTCCTTGAAAGATTGCGCATTATGGATTCTGCTTTCACCTTGTGCCATGTGCTTTCGTCCTCGGAATAAATTCCGTCCGAGTCGCACTCGGCAAAAAATATTCCGCCATCATCGCCGGAAATTTTCAGCCTGCCACCGTCGATTCTTGCAGCCTTTCCGGATGTAAGAGTTCCGTCCTTAAGCCCCGTAAAAAGGTCAGCAATGGAATCAACCGAAGGGCTTGAATCCGCAATCACTACTCTGTTTATCTCCAGCTTTGCGACCGCCTCGTTAGTTTCCTTTGACGATGTGAACTTTACAAGCAGCTTCTTTATCTCGGCTGTTTCGGCGGTGTTTCCGCTTGTGCCGCTTGCCGCAATGTAGAAAGTTCCTAAGTCCATAAGGTTCACGCTTTCGCCGCGCTGCAGGGCCTCTATTATCTCCGCCTTTATAAGCGAGAGAATGTGCTTTGCGGTTATGGCGTTCACACCGATGTCCTTTTTCTGTGTGCGAGCTATAAGGTTGTCAATCGTAACGTTGCGCCGGTCAAAACGCGCGTAATATTTTCCGCCCTTGTCAAAGTGATTTTTGTACAGAGTGAGATTTCCGCTTCCTTCTATGTCCGAATAGTTAATGTTTGTTGTTGTGCTCATTTTATATATTCCTTGTCCGTTTTGGACTGTCTGTTATAAAAAGGTGAGTTTCCTTTTCCTTGCTGAACAGAATTTCCGCTTTCCGCAAATTTTTCTGTTGACCAGACACGCAAGACAGGAGTATACTTCTGAAATCAGATTTGAAGATTCTCCGTCCGGAGTGTCTTTTTAAAGCCCTTAAGAAATGCCTTACGCACCGCAAATGTTTTCGGCAAATCCTAAGGGCTTAATTTTTTGCTTCATTTTTCATACAGCCTCCTCCAGCTCCTGAGCCAGACTAAATAAATCAAGAATCCTGTTTGAAAGAATTCTTCTCACGATATTCGGGTACTGCCTTATGCGCATGTAGCTGTCAAAGACATAGTTTGCGCAAGTCCAGCCAAGCCCGAATTCCTGCATAAGCTCATCCGGGCAGCAAGGCGAAAGCTTTATCACGAACGGCATGGCAGCCTGCGCATAAGTTGCAAACCGGTTGCATTCCGCTTTCATTCTTGCCGCCGACTTTCCCTGATTCTCGTACAAGTGCCCGAGCTGAATATGGGCAATCTCATACCAGATTGTAAAACGGACGGTGCAAGGCGGAAGCGAATCATTGTAGTAAATCGCATACCTTGACTTTGCCGTCATAACAGAAAATCCCTCCTCGTACTTAGAGGTCATAAATTCCCTGTCCTCATCCGAAGAATCTGAATATTTTACAAGCTCAATTCCAAGCAGACGCGCCACCTCAAAGCAGTCCGCCGGATATTTTTTTATTCCCAAGTCCTCAAAAAGACAATTCGCCTCTTCTTCTATCTCATCATATTCACTTCCCAAAAGCTGAAATGCTCTTTCCATTTTTACCTCGTCTTACGCAAAAAGAATTTTCGCGAACCTTTTGCGCTCCTCATCGGTCAAGACTTTTGCATTGCGCGCGATAAGCTCGAACGCCTGCTCAATTTCCTGTTCCGATGAAAATTTGTGGGCATCATCGCTTTTTCCAGTAAGATAATCGACCGTCGTGCCCAGCGCATTTGCTATGTTCAGAAGGATTGCGCCCTTCGGAACCCTGTCCCCTTTAAGATAGTGGGAAACCGCCCCCTCGCTCAAGTTTGTCGCATCGGCAAGAGCCTTCTGGCTCATTCCTGTTTCCGAAAGCAGTTTGCCGATTCTGTCCTTAACAGCCATGCTTTCCATATTATTTCAATTCCTAATTCAATTCTTGCCTTATAGACGGCACGTCCGCCGCAATTGCCATTTTATTTTGCGGCACTTTCTATTCGTGTTCAGCATTAACCTCCTAAAAAGAATATAATCTACATAGTTGTCGTTGTCAAGTATAAAATTGTCAAAATTTACACATATTGCCAGACCGATTCAACCTTCCTGCTTAAACAGGAAAGACGTTCCGCTTAAAACAGGAAGATTTTTTTGTTCCAGCAGGAAAGGGCTTCCGGCTTGAAGAGGAATGGAGACATAGCTGGAAAAGGAAGAAAATATCTTTTTAAGCAAAGCAGAAAATTTACAATGAAAAAATACCAATAGTATAGTACAATTAAGGTCGGACAAAGCATAGAAAATGACAGGAAACACTTTAATAGACAATTCAGAAAATCTTAAACTTGCAGATACAATAAAAGAAATCTTAAGAAATCCAAAAATCAACCATATTGACATTGCCACAGGCTACTGGGATATTCCGGGAACTGCTGTTCTTGCAGATGAACTCGATGAATTTTTATCACGGGACGGAACAAAACTCAGGCTTTTAATAGGCAAAGACCCATATCTTTTTGCGCAGTACAATAAGAATCCGAAATACAAAGATGCAAAGAACTGGCCGGAAGAATTTATCCGCACGGACATAAACGAAATTGAAGTAAAACCTGAATATGAAAACGCAGTTTCGTTTCTTTTAAAATATCTCGGCAAGGCAGACAAAATAGAAATTCATATCTTCAAGAAAAATGAAAATGAAGAAAATCAGTTTTTGCATTCAAAGTGCTATATTTTTTACGGAAAAGGAATTGCATACGGAATCATAGGAAGCAGCAATTTTACAGAGAAAGGCTTAAAAGAAAACTCTGAATTGAATTAC
This sequence comes from Treponema sp. UBA7567, assembly GCF_002476655.1. Lineage (NCBI taxonomy): Bacteria > Pseudomonadati > Spirochaetota > Spirochaetia > Treponematales > Treponemataceae > Treponema > Treponema sp. UBA7567. The sequence goes on along the minus strand of NZ_DLLH01000036.1, from coordinate 4,961 downwards.
CTTGAAACGCTTTCTCAAATCATTACCGCAGAGCCGAACTGTATAAATGTTTCAAAAGGACATATTTTCTGGTTCAATGAAAAGTGGACTTTGTCGGAGGACTGGTCAAAGGAATTTTTGGAGCAAATTCTTCGTCCTTCAGCAATCGCAAAAAAAGTGCTGGCTGACAAAAAGCAAAAGAAAGAGGCAATTTCAAATTATACGGTACTTTCTCCTTATGAAACCTACATCAAATTTCTTATTGACCAGTTTGATGAAGTAATCAGCTTTAATGGAAAAATCACACCCGATGACTATATGCCGAAAGATCCGAATTTCAAGCGCCTTGCATATCAGGCGGAAGCAGTAAACCAAGGATTCGCAATAATGAAGCAGCACCACGGTTTTATTCTTGCGGATGTTGTAGGACTTGGAAAAACATTTACGGCTCTTATGGTGGTAAAGCGGCATCTGCTTGAGACAGGCTTTAAGAATCCAGTTCTTATTGTCACTCCGCCAGCAATCAAGCAAAGTTGGATAGACTCAATTGAATATTTTGATAAAGGTGAAGTTTCAGAAAAAAAGATTCAGCCGCTTATAACTCTTACAACAATCGGCTGTCTTGATGATGTCAATGAAACAGATGAATATACCGCCGAAAATGATTTTGATTCCACATTTAAAAAAGAAGAATACGGAATGATTATTATAGACGAAAGCCATCGCTTTAGAAATGACAGCACAATAATGTACCAGAAGCTAGATGACCTTATCGGCTCAATAAATCCGCAGCCATATATTGTGCTTCTTTCCGCAACACCGCAGAACAACGAGCCTTACGATTTAAGAAACCAGATTTATTTATTTCAGCGTGAGCACAACCGCTCCACTTTGCAAAACCTCGGAAAATTCGGAAACAAACTGGAGAACTATTTTGCAGAAAAACACAATAACTACAAGGAATATATAAAGAAAGAAAAGACTATTAACGGCAAAAAAATTCCTAAAACAAAAGAAGAACTTGCACATGACAAAGCCGCTCTTATTGCAGACAGCGAAGACATCAGGAAAAGAATAGTAGAGCCTCTTGTAATACGCCGCACAAGGACAGACATCGAACGTTTTTATCAGGAAGACATGAAAAACCAGGGATTAACTTTCCCAAAAATTCAAAAGCCGGTAGCAATTCCTTACGAAATGAACGGAGAACTTGGAAATCTTTTCAACAACACAATAAATATAATCGCCCCACAAGTAAGCCATGTTGATTCAGACGAAAACGGAGAACCTATTCTTGACTTTGGAGCAACGGCAGGAAAAAACGGACTTGGCTATTACCGCTACAGGGCAATCGAATTTTTAAAATCAGAAGAAAACCGCAGACGGCACGAAATAAACAACTTGAGCGTTACAGGAACTTCCCAGCGTCTTGCGCAGATTATGGAACTGCTTTTGGTAAAGCGGCTTGAAAGCTCACAGGCGGCTTTTAAGGAATCACTGCACAACCTGCACCGCTATACAGAAAATATGATAAAAATGTGGAATGCGGACAGGATTTTTATCTGCCCTGACCTAAATGTAAACAAAGAGCTAAACGATGATAATATCTCTAAAAATGGAACTTTTGAGCAGACATTCTGTGTTCTGGCTGAAAAAGCAAAGAAGGCGAACAAGAAAAATTCAGGTAACGAAAATGAAGGTCCAAATCAGGAATACAAACGAGCGGATTTTTTTGACAATTATATAGAAAACCTGAACAATGATTTGCGGCTTATTGATGAGCTTTGCTCAAAATGGGACGTTCAGACCTCAGACCCAAAAATGAGCACATTTATCTTTGAAACCGCAAGACAATTTCTTGATCCGAAAAGAAACAAGAATAACAAACTAATCATTTTTACAGAATGCATTGCAACTCAAAAGGCTCTTGTGCAAAAACTGAACGAAATGCCTATTCCAAACTGCAATGTTCTTTCTATCACTGCAAAAAACCGCGACGATATGAAAGAAATAATCGCTGCAAACTTTGACGCAAACTATAAAGGTGCAAAAAAAGACGATTATCAGATTCTTATCACAACAGATGTTCTTGCAGAAGGCGTAAACCTGCACCGCTCAAATTCAATTTTGAACTATGATTCTCCCTGGAACGCAACCCGGCTTATGCAACGTTTAGGAAGAATCAACCGAATCGGCACGGATGCAAAGAAAATCTGGAACTATAATTTTTATCCATCAACTTTGGGCGACAGCCAGATAAACCTGAAAAACAGGACTTATGTAAAACTTCAGGCATTTCACGAGCTTTTTGGCGAGGACAGCCAAATTTATTCAAATGAAGAGGAAGTGAAACACTTTGACAAAGTAGTCCGCGATGAAATTCAAGATTCAGAGACACCTATAATGCCTTTTATCGCAGAACTGAGAGAATACAAGAAAAACAACGAAGCCAATTACTTAAAACTTTCTTCTATTAATACCAGTATAGTTTCAACAACGCAGTCGAAAAACAAAAAAGCATTTTCTGAGCTTAATGAAACAGACAAAAATAACAGAACTTTACGTTCAACGCTTTATATCTCAAATGAAGACGGAAGCGCAACAAAAGTCAGCCAGCTGGAGTTTTTTGAAACATTAAAACCGCTTTCAACTTTTGAGGGAACAGAGCCAGACAACACACTTATAGAAAAATACAGAAAGTCAGTCATTAACTGCTTTTCCGCAGACAAGCAGAATGCAGAACTTTCAATGAAAAGCAAACTTAGGAAAGGCGATAAAGAAATTTCGGCGGCAATCAAGAAAATAAAATCACTTTATAATTTTGATTTGCCGGAAATCTACGGAGAAAAACTTGATGAAATTTCAAATTCAATAAGAGATAAAAATTTCACTCTGATAAATAAAATTCTGGAAATGGATTTTAATAATGAAGGGCTTGGAACGATTCAGACAGAAGCCGATATTGATTATCTGCACAAATACACGCGCTCTCATTCTTCAGAATCCGAAGTGAACATTGCAATTGAATTTATAGTTGAATAATTTGGAGAAAATATTATGGAAAATTTGCGCTCATTATTTGAAAATGAATATCCAGGAAAAAAAGTTTTATTTGAAAATCTTATAAAACCGATTTTTGTAAAAGCAAATGATACAACACTAACAGATGAACAGGAACTTTCTGATTCAGACAAAAAGCAGATAAAGTCATTCAGAATCATCGCGCAAGTCAGAGGCAGTTTTCCAATAACATTCGCAGATGTTGAGCTGCAGGACAACGTCGCATTAAAAAGAAGCCGAGTTAATATCCAGAATTGCGTCCGCAAGGTCATGGAAAACGATTCAAATGCGCTCATCTTCTTTCATTTTTCAGACAATAAAAAAGAATGGCGTGTAAGCTATGTGAACAAGGCAGACTCCTTAAAAAACAGCACAAGCGCAAAACGCTACACATATCTTTGCGGACCGGAACATTCCTGCAGAACTATTGCAGAAAGATTTTCGACACTCGAAGGACTTTCAACAATTAAAGATGAGAATATGCTTGAAGCGTTCGCTGTCGCCCCGTTAAGCGATGATTTCTTTAACGAATACCGTAAACATTATGCAGACCTTGTTGAATACATAAGCGGAAAACGTTTTGTAAAAAAGGGCGGAAAATTTGTAGAAGAAAAAACAAAAAAAGCAGCCTCAGAATTTGCAAATGCTTTTAACGGGGACGACAAAGCTGTCCGCGATTTTGTAAAAAAACTCATGGGGCGGCTTGTGTTCCTTCAGTTTCTGCAGAAAAAAGGATGGCTGGGTGTTCAAAAAAACGCAAAATGGGAAACCGGCGACAAGAACTTTATCTACAATCTTTTTAAGAATGCGGACAGCTCTGTAAAAAATGATTTTCTTGAGCAGGCACTTGAGCCGCTGTTCTTCAAAAGCCTGAACTGCGACCGCGGAGAAGAAGCCTTTGCTCCAAAAGCTGTATGCAGTATCTACGGAAGCGAAATCAGAATTCCATATCTGAACGGCGGACTTTTTGAGGAAGATGAGCTTGATAAGAAAAAAGTTAAATTCAAGAAAGAACATTTTGAATCTATTTTTGAATTCTTCAATCAGTACAACTTTACTATTGACGAGACAGACCCGGACGATGTGGAAATCGGAGTAGATCCGGAAATGCTGGGCAAGATTTTTGAAAATCTTCTGGAAGACAACAAGGACAAAGGAGCGTTCTATACCCCTAAAGAAATCGTCCAGTATATGTGCCGCGAAAGTTTAATCGCATATCTGGAAACAGAAGCTGTCAAAACTGATGAAGCCGCAAAAGACAAGATAAGAAATTTTGTTCTGAATCACGATGCCTCATCATTCTCCGAAAAAGAAAAGGCGGACATTTTAAAGGCTTTGATTGATGTAAAAATCTGCGACCCGGCTGTAGGAAGCGGAGCGTTTCCTATGGGAATGTTGAACGAGCTTTTGCCATGCGCTCAGATTTTAGTTGAAGAAGCAAAAACAAGAGTTGAGCTTAAAAAGCACATCGTAAAAAACAATATTTACGGCGTGGATATTGAAAAAGGCGCGGTTGACATTGCACGACTGCGTTTCTGGCTTGCGATTATCGTTGACGAAGAAGAGCCGCTGCCTTTGCCGAACCTTGACTACAAGATTATGCAGGGAAACAGCCTGCTTGAAAGTTTTGAAGGAATTGATTTAAGTGATTTAACAACAAAAAAAGCAGATGAACTTTTTGATGACGCAGACGATGTGAAATGCCTTGTAACAACTTTGCAAAAGTATTTTGACACAAGCGACCATAATGCAAAGACAGCGCATAAAGAAGCAATAAAATCAGCAGTGCTTGATTTATTGGAAAAGCGCGGAATCAGCACAGCTGAAAATAAAGCAAAAACAGAACTAAAAAAACTTGACTTGCACGAAAACAGCCAGTTCTTCCTGTGGCACACATGGTTCTACGATGTTTTTAACCGACC
>NZ_DLLH01000055.1:20957-35898 GCF_002476655.1 Treponema sp. UBA7567 | reverse complement strand
AATATTAACGGCAACTGTCTTTATAATAATTTTATTGTTCTTTATGCTTTTAAGGCAATTTTCTCGCCAGCAAGAATACAAAGGTTTTTCAAGAACAAGCGAAATCATAGTTCAAGCGCTTTCAACTGGAAATTTTAAATTACTAGACCGCAAGCTTTCTGAGCTGCCATTTTTTGTTTCATACATGATTTACGACACAGAATCAGGAGAAATTTTCCGCCAAAAAAACAGCATTTTCGGAAAACTTCCGGAAACAGAAGGAAAACCCATACGCTTTTCAACAAAAAAAACAACCGGTTTTGAACCAATAAGCATGATTTATATGACAACCAGATATAAATTTGTCGGTGGACAAACTTTCACCGTTCAAATCGCACAAAAAACAAACGGCGACGCAGGACACAGGTTTTTCCGGGAAATGTTTTCTTTAATTGCAGTTGCAACAATTCCGCTTTTAATAATTTCGTTCTTCATTTCAAGATTTTTTATACGGCAGACAATGCTTCCGGTGGTAAAAATAACAAAAACGGCGGCGACAATCAGTTCAACAAATTTAAACCAGAGACTTCCAGAAACAGGAAAAAAAGATGAGCTCGACAACCTTGCAAAAACATTCAACAGACTTTTTGAAAGGCTAAAGGCAGATTTTGACCGCGAACGCAGTTTTACAAGCAACGTAAGCCACGAACTAAAAACTCCAGTCGCAGTAATTTTAGGACAGGCAAATCTTTTAAGACGCTGGGGGAAAAACGACAGCGAACAGCTTGAAAAAAGCCTGAACACGATTCTTCAGGAAACACATTCAATAAATTCGATAATTTCGAATCTTTTGCAGCTAAGCAGGATTGAAAGCGGAAAAATTATACCTGTAACCGAAAAAGTCAGCATTCAAAAAATGTTTTTTCGGTTAAAAGAAGAATTCAAGGCTATAAACAAAGAAATGACAATTCAATTTGAAGAAAAGCCTCTTCAAGAAATATACACCGACAGCGAGCTTTTACATCAGGTTTTTGTCGCAATAATTTCAAACAGCAATAAATTCATAAAGCAAAATCCACTAATTGAACTAAAATGCACGCAAAACGAAAATCAAACGGCAATCGAAATTTTGGACAACGGCCCGGGGTTTGAAGAAAACGTTCTTCCACACGTGTTTGAACGCTTTTACCGCGGAGATTCGAGCCACAATCGCTCTGTCGGAGGAAGCGGCTTAGGACTAAGCATTGCACAAGCAATTGTAAAAAACCTAAATGGAAAAATCATAGCCTCGAACGGCAAGAACGGCGGAGCATTGATTACAATCACACTAAAAAATTTTGCATAACGTAAAAACCGGCCACTCTGGGTTCGCTATGCGCTCATCGTCTGCAAAGCAGACGACTAAAGCCCGACGTGTCCGGCGTAAGTTTTCCGGGAATTGCTCAAAAAACAATCCCGGAACTATATTTTTACAGATTTTCTGGAAGAGTAAGCCCAAGAGCTTTTTCAGTGTTTGCGTTTTTAGAAAAATCACATTTTTCAAGATACTGAATTGGCATATCGGCAGGATTTGCTCCGTTTTTGAGAATTTCAACAGCCATTGCGCCAGTCTGCTTTCCAAGTTCGTAGTAATTTACACCGTAAGTACAAAGCCCGCCAGACTGAACCATTCCGTCTTCTCCAACGATTGTCGGAATTTTTGCCTGATTTGCAACCATTGCGACGTTTGCCATACCTGCAGCAAGCATATTGTCTGTTGGAATGTAGATTGCATCAACTTTTCCAACAAGGCTCTGTGCAACCTGCTGAATTTCGTTCGAATTAGAAACTGAACCTTCAACAAATTCAAGGCCTTCTGTTTTGCAAGCTTCTTTTGCAAGGTTAATCTGGAAAATTGAATTCTGTTCGCTTGAACAGTACATAAGTCCAACTTTTTTTGCAGACGGAACAATTTTTTTAAGAAGTTTAATCTGCTGGGCAACTGGTGTAAGGTCAGAAGTTCCTGTTACGTTTGTTTCAGGTTTTTCATTAGACTTTACAAGTTTTGCAGATTCTGGATCTGTTACGGCAGAAATAAGAATTGGAATATTTTTTGTAAGATTAGCAACAGCCTGAGCAGCTGGAGTTGCAATTGCAAAAATCAAATCATCCTTATCGTTTACAAGTTTATTTGCAATTGTTACGCAGTTTCCCTGATCACCCTGTGCATTGTGCATATCAATAGCAATGTTTTTTCCATCCACATATCCGGCTTCAGCAAGGGCATCAACAAAACCTTTGCAGGTCTTGTCGAGAGCAGGATGCTCAATCAACTGAATAATACCGATTTTAATAGCTTTGTCCGAAGAAGAATTCTTCTTTGAACAACCTGTAAGTGCAAGTCCTGCAACAGCAATTGCAGCCATTATACAAGCAACTTTTTTCATTTTTTCACTCCTTTTAAAAGTTTGCGATGCAAACAAAAAAATATAACGCTTATTATAAAATTGTAATGGCATTGCGTCAAACAATAATCACGTTTACTTTTCCGTTTGTTGCATCAAAAAGCTTGTTTTTTAGACTTTCTGCGTCTGTTTTTGCAATTTTTCCACTTACAGTTACGCCTTCTGCAAATTTTTCTTCAACGTCAAAAAGAGTCCATTCTTCCAGAATTTTCCTAGCAACCTGATAAGACTGATAATCTGAGACAAAGCTAAATTCAGACTTTTCAACAAGATCTTCAAAAACAGTAGTTTCAAGAACCGCCTTTGTGCAATCTTTGTAGGCATGAACAAGACCGCCAGTTCCAAGCAAAGTTCCGCCAAACCATCTGGTTACAGTTACCAAAATATTTGTCGAACCGCTGCCTTTTAAAACATCAAGCATAGGTCTTCCGGCAGTTCCTCCAGGTTCTCCGTCATCGCTCATTCCCATAATTTCTGCATTTTTTCCAAAAACAAAAGCATGACAAACGTGTGTCGAATCCGAATATTTTTGTTTTTGAGATTTTAAAATTGACCGGACCTGACTCTGCTCTTCAAGAATAAAAGTCTCGCCTAAAAAACGAGAACCTTTTATCAAAAGCTGGGCAGACGAAGTTTTTACAGGAATTTTCAATTACTGGCCGTCCGAATTATTTTTGTCAGGAGTTTTATTCTCCAGTAAAATTTCATCATCATTTTTTTTAAGGCTTACAACAATTTCTACTGCCGGCTGACGCAAATTTTCGTAAAAAAACGGAACAGCAAGGCTCATAAAGGAAAGAGCCTTATAAAAATTTATAAAATATAAGAAATCAAAAATCAGTGAAAAAAACTGAACAGCACCGCCCTTCTGCGCCGCAGAAAAAGACAAGGTTATTCCAAAATAAAATGCCGCAAGAATCAAATTTCTTCCGCCAGCCATAAAAACAAAANNAGATATTGATTATAAATTTAAAAATATTTCTAAAAAAAAGTTTTAAGCTCAAAAAAGCAAGCGAAAAAACAGAATGGTTCGGATTATCATATTTTAAGAAAAAAAGAAAAACTTGAGGAAAAATCAGCAAAAAAAACAATATAAATGAGAAAATTATCAAAAGATAGAGAAAAGCGTTTTCTCCGAATTTTGACTGAAGGTTTAATATAAAATCCGGATTTGACTTTGTTATAAAATACATAGTTCCGGCAACAACAGCCGCAGAAATTCCTGTAAGCAAAGTATAGGAAAAAACTGCTGGAGCGAACTTCTTAAACCGCCTGAACCCATAAAACAAAAAACCGATTGTCACAAATTCATTTCTTGCCATGCGCAGGAGCATTGTGGAAAAACCGCTTAAAATCAAAAACCAGAAAAAAACTCCGCAAAACATAAGGCCGTAACTAAAAAAAGTTCCGAAGAATGAGTTCTGCCTTGAATTTAACAGAAGCGAAGTTCCGACAAAAACCGCTGAACACAAAGATTCGAGAATTACGATTATAAAAAGCGTAAAAAATGTTTTATTTAAATTTTTTCTGGCAACAGGTGCAAATTTTACAATAAGTTCTTTGTTTTTCAATTATTTAAACAGCTCCATCTGCGTACCGTCAACTTTAACGGATTCAACTTCTTTTGTACACAACCGAATGCCAAGGGTCTTGAGTCCTTTTTCTTCAAAACTTTGTGCCTTAAAACTTTCTTCCAAAACTTTTACACGAGGCTTTTTTTCGTAATACAGTGTAAAAGTAAATTTTTCGCGGGTATCGACATGCAAAACTTCCATTCCGTCCGGCGCAATAAAATAATCGCGGTTTAAAATCCAGCTTGGAATTCTCGTTCTTTTTATAAAACAGTATTTTGTCTTTGGATCACGGAAAATTACAGTAAAAAGAACCTTGCTTATAATTTCTTTTTCTGCAATTTCGCAAAACCACATTCCCTTGTCAACAAACATTTTTTGAGGAACGTCGCAAACCGAATACATTCCTGTTTTTCGCATTACAAGAATTCTGTCATAAGGCGAAACTTTTTTAATTTCCTGACCACCGGAAACATTGATTCCAAGATAGCCTTTTTCGTCATAGCGCAAACTCTGATCAGACTTAGCGACAGACTTAACATCGACAGCAGAAAAACTCGTGACTGTCGTTTTTCGGCGCAACATCTGAGGAGAAAACTTTTTAAATTTTTCAAGCATTGAACCAAGATAATCAATTGCGCAACCAACAAGATTTTTTAAAAGGCCTGCAATTTCTTTAAGCCTTGCATTGATTGCCGCAACTTCTTCGCGGTTTTTGTTTATATCGTAAAGAGAAATCCTTCTTATTGGAATTTGAAGCAAATGTTCAACATCATCATCGCTAATTTCACGCACAAGCTCAGCCTTAAACGGCTCAAAACCTTCATAGACCGCTTTTACAACATCTTCCTGCGTCTTTTTCGTTTCAATCGCTTTATAAATTCTTTCTTCTATAAAAATCCTCTCCAAAGTGCGGATATGAAGTTTATCCATTAAAGTGCCGCGTTCAAATTCAAGCTCGTCCTTTATTATTCCCGTGAGTTTTTGTGAATAAAACCCAATTATCTGGGTTGCCGTCATTGCAACTGGCATATTGTCTTTTATTACGAGCATTTGACANNGCAATTGTTTTTTCGCAATCGGTGTAGGCATAAAGACTGTCGATTACATCTTTTGTATAAACTCCACGCGGAAGTTTTATTTCGATACAGCAATGGTCAGTCGTAAAATTATCAACCGAACTGATTTTTATTTTTCCGGCACGATAAGCGTTATCAATCGACTGGAGCAAATCTTTTGCGTTTGTATCAACAGGAAGTTCTGTAATTACGATTTTTTTGTCATCGGTAGTATCAAACTTTGCACGAGTAACAATTTTTCCGTTTCCGTCGTTGTAATTTGAAACATCGATTAAACCGCCTGTTGCGGCGTCCGGATAAATCTTGAATTTTTCACCTTTTAAGCACTTTATTTCCGCGTCTAAAACTTCTTTCAAATTGTAAGGCAGAATTTTCGTGCTCATTCCGACCGCAATACCTTCAGCACCCATAATCAGCGTAAGAGGAATTTTTGCCCGATAAACCTCCGGCTCAATATCGCGGCCATCATAATTTGGAACATAGTGAGTAATTTTTGGATTTGTTACTAAAAAATCTTTTGCAAGAGGGTGAATCCGACATTCAATGTAACGGCCTGCAGAAGGTCCGTCGCCAGTAAATTTATTTCCGAAGTTTCCTTGTTTTTCTATGAAAATTTCTTTATTCGCAAGATTTACAAGCGCTCCGTAAATTGAAGCGTCGCCATGAGGATGATATTTCATCGTGCGTCCAACCACAAAACTTACTTTTTGAAAATATCCGTCATCAACTTCAAAAAGGGTGTGCATAATTCTGCGCTGAACAGGCTTTAACCCGTCCTCCAGATCAGGAATTGCGCGGTCGCGGATTACATACGAAGCATATTCAATAAAATTTTTGTCGAATAGATTTTTTACAAATGCCATTTTCTTTCCTATACATCAATTTCGGCGTTGCTAAGCAAGTGCTGTTCTATAAAAGAACGGCGTTCAGGAGTGTTTTTGCCCATATAAAAAGCAAGCAACTGAGGAATAACCTTAAGCTGACTAACTTCAACCGGCGTTAAATGCATTGTCTGAGGGTCAATAAACTGCCTAAATTCACTAGGGTTAATTTCTCCCAATCCTTTAAAACGGCTGGTCTCGCAATTTTTTCCGAGTTTTTTCTGAGCCTTGTCGCGTTCATCTTCGCTATAACAATAAATATTTTCTTTTTTTGTGCGAACTCGGAAAAGAGGAGTTTCCAAAATCCAAACCCTGCCGCTTGTAACAAGCTCTTCAAAATAGCCAAGAAAAAAAGTAAGCACAAGGTTTCTGATATGAAATCCGTCATTATCGGCATCGGTTGCAATTACGATTTTTGAATAACGGAGGTCTTCGACAGAATTTTCGATTCCAAGAGCGCGCATAAGCTGAAAGAGCTCATCGTTTTTGTAAATATCAGTCTGCTTTTTGCCGTACATATTCTCCGGTTTTCCGCGCAGAGAAAAAATCGCCTGAGAATTTGCATCGCGGCTGTGCGTCATGACGCCTGAAGCAGAATTTCCTTCGGTAATAAAAATCATCGAATTTTCGCCTTTTGTTCCGTCTTCAAGATGGAAACGGCAGTCATCAAGTTTAGGAATTCGAATGCTCACCTTTTTGGCCGCTTCTTTTGCCTCTTTTTTTACAGCGCTCAATTCTGTACGAAGTTTTTCATTTGCTTCAATTTTTTTCTGAAGCATTTCCGCAGCCTTTGGATTTTTATGAAGCCAATCATCAAGTCCAGACTGAACTTCGCTCACAATCCACTGTCTTATGTCAGTATTGCCAAGTTTATTTTTGGTTTGACTTTCAAAAATCGGATCTTTTACTTTTACAAGAACGGCAGCCGTAATTCCTTCGCGAATGTCTTCAGATTTGTAATTTTCTTGAAAAAACTCATTCACGCCTTTTATAAAACCTTCCTTAAATGCAGTCAGATGAGTTCCGCCGTCGCTCGTAAACTGTCCGTTTACAAAAGAAAAATAATTTTCGCCATAAGCATTTGTGTGGGTAAATGCAAACTGTAGGTGCGCGCCAGTGTACGAACCAATTGGATAAATCGTATCAGCTTCAAGCTCTTTCTGCAAAAGGTCCAAAAGTCCGTTTTGACTTGCAAAAACCTGTCCATTAAAGTTGATTGTAAGGCCTGTATTTAAATAAGCATAATTCCAGAGCCGTTTTTCGACAAATTCCATATTAAAGCTGTACTTGCCAAAAATTTCTTCATCTGGAACAAATTCAAAATAAGTTCCGTTTTTTGCAGGCTTTGAAAGTTTTACAGTATTTTTTTCTGCAATAAGCTTTCCGCGTTCAAAAACCGCTTCTGTAGCATAACCGTCGCGAATTGCAATTACCTTAAAATACGAAGAAAGCGCATTTACAGCCTTTGTGCCGACGCCATTCATTCCGACAGAAAACTGAAAAACATCGTCATTGTACTTTGCCCCGGTGTTTATCTGGCTTACACATTCAACAACCTTTCCGAGCGGAATTCCACGTCCGTAATCCCGAACTTTCACGCGGTTTTCAACAATTTGAATATCGATTCTATTTCCAAAACCGACAATAAATTCATCAATTGAATTATCGATAACTTCTTTTAAAAGAATGTAAATTCCATCGTTCTGGTTTGAACCATCGCCAAGACGTCCAATATACATTCCTGAACGCAAGCGGATGTGTTCCAAAGCATCAAGATGTTTAATCTGCGAATCGTCGTAAGCCGCAAGTTTTTTTCCGTTAGATTTTAAAGACGGATCGATTGATTTTGCCGCGGCAAGGGCTTTTGCTGTCTGTTCTACAGTAATTCCACGTTTTGCAGAAATTTTTTCTTCCGTTTTTTTAGGCTTAGCCTTTGTTTTAGCGTTGTCCCACGCTCTGAAAGTTCCGGTTTCGTCAATTCCAGCGACAGGCTTTTTTGCTTTTATAAAAGTTTTTTCTGTTTTTGCGGCAGTTTTCTTTTCAACTGTCTTTTTTTCTGTTTTTTTGTTTACAGCAGAAGTTCTTTCTGCAATTTTAGACGTTTCAGTTTTTCCACCCATAAATCTAAGTTTAGCGGAAATTTTCAAACTCCTCAACACAAGCATAACATAAGTATCAGCCAATTTTGCTTTTATAGCAGTTTTACAGCACCGTATTCACTGTCCTTAAAATTCAAGAGACTTTGAATCATTGTCTGCGCTCTAGGACTTGCCTCAGAAACCCGCTCAACTTTTCCAGAAAAATGCTTTACAAGAGGATTTATATATCTTTTTTTTACTTCAAGATTTACGCTGTAATAATTTTGCTCAGGTTCCTGGCAAAACCGTTCAATCTGCGTCATTGTCCGCCATTTTTTTATAAGCGAAGAAAGATAACTGTCGTTCTGAACCGCATATTCGTCAAAAATTTCAATCACTTTTTTTTCGCTCAAAGACATGCAATCTTTTTCTGTTATCAGTTTTTTTTCAATCGCAAGATTTACGATTTTTCCAAGCATATTTAACGCAAGTTTATTTTCGTTGCGCTGTAAAATCAAAGAGCAGTCGCAAAAACCTTCGGTATAAAGTTCTGCAAGTTTTAAATCCGAAAACCCAAGCTCATCTTTTCCACTTTCGTTTTTTAACACACAGATATTTTTATAAATTTCTTCAGTTTCTTCAAATGTCCAGACGTGTCCGTTGTTCAAAAATGCCAGGACCATATTGCTAGGAAACATATATTCCAGCCTGTCTGCGCTCAGACGCGGAATTTCGTTGTCGCACAAAGGATAAATGTGATAATCGGCAATTTCCTCAAGTTCAATCCTGTCTTTTTTTAAAAGTTCAGCAAGTTTTTCGTCGCCAGCAAGAATATTAAAAGTTTCGTTTTCACTCAATTCCTGCTTTAAAGCGTCTCCCTTCCTAAAATCATTTACGTGGCTAAAAACGCCTGTCGCAATGTCATGAAAAAGAGCCGCAAGTGTCTGCTTCTTATCCTGAGAAAAATTCCAGGCAACAAGAGCTGTTCCAACACTGTGATCAAAACGGCTGTAAAAAAATCTATTTCTGTAAAGCGCAGTCCAGTCAGTTCCGCACAAAAGCCCAATGCCTTTAAGCCTCTGTAAAGCCGGCAGACAAACATAACCGCAAAGCCAGGAAGGAAACTCCTTGCAGAGGATTTTATGATATTTTGAAGCAAAATCTTCCATATGTACTTTAAATATTCCAAAATTTTATTTTAAAAGCGAAGGTTTTCCTGTAAATAAAATCCGCAAATTTAATTTTATGTAAGAACAAATTTCGCGCGAATAAGAATTCAAAACAAAAAGTGCCGGCGTCTTTGAGGCAACTCCGTAAACGTCCGTAAAACCAATTCTATTTGCAAGCCGTTCCGCCCTCGCAAGGTGAAAATCGCTTGTCACAACAGCAACCGGCGCATTTAAAATTTCCTGAACTGTTTTATTCTCATGTTCTGCAAGAATTTTTGCGCTAAACAAAAAATTCTCAATCGTATCTTTTGCCATATTTTCCGCAAGAACCCTTTTTCCGTCAATTCCGCAGGATTCAAGTGCAGGTTTTAAAACGTCAGATTCCGGACAAGGAGAAAATCTTCCTTGTCCGCCGGTTACAACAGAAATCGCCTGAGGCTGAGTTTTTAAGTACTCGCCTGCCACACGCACACGGTTTTGAACCGACAATGTCAATTTTGCGTCTTTTGTAATTCCACCGCCAAGCAAAATCACATACTGAACTTTTTCTTTTCCGTCAGAAAGTTTCGGATTACAGATAAGAAACAAGTTTATACCGCAAATTACAGCGCATAAAAAGACAAAAATGCAAAAAAATATTTTTACGCTGCGTTTTATCTTAAAAAAAATCGTTCTTAAAAGCTTTTTTTTCTGCAAAACAGCAAGAACTGCAAAAAATACGGCGCACAAAAGCCAGACAGCAGAAAAACCAAAAAAGGTTCCCCAAAAAGTTCCGGGAGAAGCAATCTGCATTGCAACAAAATAAAAAAAAGACAAGGCAGAAATAAAAACAAAAATTGCAAAAATCATAAACTTTAATAAAAAAATGGAGCAAACTTTTACAGTCGAGTGGCTTTCCGCCCTTCCGCTTTCGCTCCATTACATTCCGGCAATTTCGCAAGGCTTAATCGCCAGAATGTAACTTCGGGGCTGCAATCCAGGCTAGGATTTACCCAAAAATATGCATTTTACCGCTTAACGGCCAAATCCCGGAAATCCGCCAGGAAAACCACCGCCCATTCCAGCCATTCCTTGCATAAGTTTTGCCTGCATTCCGCGATTTTTTGTAAGTTTTTTCATTGTAAGCTTAGTTTTTTCAAACTGCTTTATTAGTTTATTTACTTCAGCTACGCTTGTTCCGCTTCCTTTTGCAATTCTCTTGCGGCGGCTCGGACCAATAATCAAATGATTATTGCGCTCCTTTTGAGTCATCGCCTGAATAATCGCCTTCTGTCTTTTCATTCCAGAAAGGTCAATCTTGCTTTCATCTATTTGTCCAGAAAGTCCAGGAATCATATCGAGCAAAGAACTTACGCTTCCCATTTTTCCGACGTTTTCAAACTGAGCAAGCATATCATTCAAAGTAAATTCATTTCGGGCAATTTTTGCCTGAAGTTTTTTGGCTTCCTCTTCATCAACCGTCTGCTGAGCTTTTTCAACCAAACTTACAATGTCACCCATGCCAAGAATACGGCTTGCTATTCTGTCCGGATGAAAAGGTTCAAAATCATCAGTCTTTTCGCCTGTACCGATAAACAAAATCGGTTTTCCAGTGATTGTCTTTAAGGAAAGGGCCGCACCGCCACGAGCGTCGGAGTCAAATTTTGTAAGAATTACACCTGTAAGTCCAAGCTGCTCGTCAAAACTTTTGGCAACGTCAACTGCGTTCTGGCCGGTCATTGCATCTGCAACCAAAAGCACTTCCTGAGGGGCAACTGCTTTTTTTACAGAAACAAGTTCTTCCATCATATTTTCGTCAATTTGGAGACGGCCGGCAGTATCAACAATCACCGTATCAAAACCATTCTTTTTTGCAAACGAAAGACCGTTTTTTGCAACTTTTACGGCATTTTTTTCACCATCTTCAAAATAAACACTTACGCCAATCTTTTCGCCAAGAGTTTTTAACTGCTCAACGGCAGCAGGACGAACAAGGTCACAGGCTACAAGAACAGGTTTTCTGCCTTCTTTTAAAAGTCTGGCTGCAAGTTTATGAGCTGCAGTCGTTTTACCAGCTCCCTGAAGACCAAGCAAAAGAATTACAGACTGTGTATCAGGACCTTTTAACTGCAAGTCAACCTTCTGGTCGCCGAGCATTTTTACAATGCGATCATAGATAATTTTTACAAACTGCTGTCCAGGATCTACAGCGCGCAGAACTTTTTCGCCTTTAGCTTCTTCAATCGTAGCATTAACAAAGCGACGCACAACACGAAGATTCACATCGGCTTCAAGAAGAGCCATTTTTATCTGTTCAACTGTGTCTTCAATATTTTTTTCTGTAATCGTAGATTTTCCGCTCACAGTACGGACAATATTACTGAAAGTATTTGTAATTTTTTCAAGCATTTTTTATTCCTGTAAACAATCAGCTAATTTTTAAATTTTAGTCAATTTTTCCTGTTGTCAAAAGGTCGTTAATCAAGTCAGCAGGTTTTATTTCCTTATTGAGAATTCTATAAAGACCTTCGCAAATCAGAAGTTTAATACCAAGCTTAGCAGCAATTTCGTGCACATATTTGCAGGCAACAGCACCTTCCGACAAATAGCCGATTTCGCCAATGCGCGCAATAAGGTCATCAAGATTTTTAAATTTTTCAAGCATGTCTGTTTTTATCATATCCTGACCAAAACGGCGGTTACGTCCATATTTTGAGCGGCAGGTTACATCAAGATCGCCTACACCGGCAATCGAAGTAAATGTTTCTGGATGTGTTGCTCCCATAGCCATGCCGAGAGTTTGAATTTCGTTAAGTCCGGCAGCAAGAAGCAAAGATTCCGTATTATCGCCAAACTGATCCGAATGTTCAGCAATAGCGTCCAATGCGCCAAAAACAATCGCAATTACGTTCTTTGCGGCGGCACAAATCTGAACACCAATAACATCAAGCGAAGAATAAACCATAAGTCCAGGAACATGCATAAGTTCCCGGAAACGAATAGAATTTTTCGCATTTTCAGAAGCAGCAATCAAACCTGTAAGTTTTCCCATTGCAACTTCCTCTGCATGAGAAGGTCCGGCAATATAAACAAGCTGACCTTTATAACATGGAGGCAAAACATTTTCCAAAGTTTCAAGAACAAGTTTCGGTCCTTCGGCAGAAGTAATAAAACCTTTTGTAATTACGCCGATAGTAACATTTCCCTGTTTAATATCATCAACTTCAAGCAGCTGCTTAGCAGTAGAAGCAAGATAGAGCGAAGGAGAAGCAAGAATCAAAAATTCTTTTCCGCTGGCAACTTCTTTTATATCAGAAGAAGCAGTCATATTTTCAGAAAGAGGATAGCCCGGAAGATAGCGCTTATTTTCATGATTGTTATTTATGCCGTCAACTACATCCTGTTCGCGCGCCCACATCTGAACCTTATGTCCACCACGGGCAATTGCCTGTGCAAGACCAGAACCCCACGCACCAGCACCAATAACACCAACATTTTTAGATACCATTTAAGACCTCGTAATTTTTTCTCTAATAAAGCCAATAAACCACAGAGATAGTATTCTAATTATAGCAACTTATTTTAACAGGGGCAATTACACGCTATTTTTTGTATTTATGGGCGTTCCGGCAACAAGTTGCCGTCCGGCTTTTCAGGGTTGCATTGTTTTCTTTCATTGCATTCCAGAAAACAACACCTCCGGCGCCCTTACAATCCGTAACGCATTCACAATTATTTCTTAAATTTCAGGAATAATTCTTCCACAGCCGTAAAATGTTTTTTTCCAGTAATTTTCATTCAAACCGCTGATAATTACACCAGTTCTTGGACCGCCGCTTGCCGCATTTAAAAATAAATTCTGTTTTCCAAAGTCATTTTCTCCAGGATTTTTTCCTAAATAAATACCAACATGCGTAATTCTTGAATCAGAAGCGCCCTTAAAAAATATTAAATCGCCAGGAAGAGCTTCTCCCAACGAAACAGGAGATGTCTGATTGTAAATATCCTGGGCGTTTCCCCTTACATCTATACCAAGGCTCTGTTTTGCCGTATAGGATACAAGTCCAGAACAGTCAAAGCCCGGTCGTGGAGTTTTTCCGCCCCAAACGTAGCTTATGCCTTTATATCCCATTCCAAAATCAATAAACTTTTTACGCATATCTATTACAGAATCCATTTTTTTCTCGGACTCTTCAATCGACATAGTTTTATTATTTTCATCCTGCCGCTCCAGCAGTTTTTTCTGTTCATTTTCTTTTACAACAGGTTTATTTGCCGTAGTTTTTCTTTTTGAATCTAGTTTCTGTTTTTTTTCAGTTTTGTTTTGGTTTTCTAAAATTTCTTTTTCGGAATTTTTTTTCTGAGAATCTGCCTTTTGTGTCTGTCTTACAGAAACATCTTCTTTTTTTGACTGTCCCGTAGAATCCGTTGCCGTATTTTCAGTTTTTGTCTTCGCTGTGTTTTTTGCAGGCTTATTTTTTAAATTCGCCTTGTTTTTTTCAAGCTCTGCCTTTGCTTTTTCTTTTGCCGAAGAAATCTGGCTTTTTGAAGAAGCAACTTTCTGGCGCTCATTTTCAATTCTTTTTAGAATATCGAGTTTTTTTTGCTTTACGCTTTCAAAAAATTTAGAATTTTCAGCTTCTATTTCTTTTTTTGAAGGCTCAACAACAATTTTATAAAAATCGCCTTCTTCAATCCTTTGGTTTTCAAAAATATCATCGCCTTTGTTATCTGCCGCATAAACTGCAAAAGATGAGAGAAAAAGAACTAAACTAAAAAAGAATGCTTTTCTTTGAGAATTTTTCATATAACCAGCCTGAACAAAAAATCAAATTCATTGGATTTTCTTCTAAAAAATAAAAACTTTGTCTGCAAAAGAGACAAAGTTTTTATCAGAAAATCAAATCACATAAACTAAATAATTAAATCTTAAAGTAAATTATTTAGCATCAAGAGTCTCTTCAGCTTCAGTATTAACTTCTTCGCTGTTTGAAGTAATCATCATGTTCTGAAGTTTAAGAGAAAGAGCTTCTTTCAAAGCTTTTCCTTCGTCAGTATTGTCTTCGATAGAACTCATAGCGCTCTGAATCTGAGCATCATAAAGTTTTTTTGTCATGCCCCAAACAGCATAGTATTCATAATAAACCTTTGACTCTTTTGCTTTTTTTGATGGCTTTACTTCTTTCTGGATCCAATATGAAGCAATTTTTTCAAGGCCGTTAAGCTCAACGGCAGAAACAGCCTGCTTGTACATATTCAATTCTTGTTCCAAAGAAGTTGGATCTTTTACATCGCCAGACTGTTTTGAACGTCCTTTCTGAGCAGCAGAAACAGCTTTTCCAACAATTCTCTGCATTTCATCACCAACCTGAACTTCTACATCAACCAAGTCAGCCCACTGCTTTGTAAATTCAAGGTTATCGCCACGAGAAACTACAACAAATGGCTTTTTGCCGGCAATTCCTGGCATAATCGGAGAAAGATATTCTGCAGAATAATTTCCGTTTCCAATTTCAACAACCCACTGAGGAATTTCTGAACCAAATGATGCTCCCTGATAGTCAAGAATCGTTACGTAATTCTTCTGAACTTTAGCAGCATTGCCTTTAATTCCAGAACCAGAAACTTTTGTAGTTCCACAGCTACTGAACAGAGCAGCAGCTACAACAGAAAGAATAAAAATAGTCTTTTTCATTTTATTTCTCCCACAAAAAGTCAAGATTAAAACTTGAGTTTTAGGATTGACTTTTTAAGTTGTTTC
>NZ_DLLH01000055.1:0-20921 GCF_002476655.1 Treponema sp. UBA7567 | reverse complement strand
AACAGACGCCATTTTCGGCTATTTTTATCTTACCTCCTGCTAAAAAATTTGCAAAGCAAATTTTATTTTTTAACAAACCGCCAAAAAGACGGATAAATCCTAAATAAAAAACAGTTACCTAAAAGAAAGATTATTCATATAAGAATCAAAATTTTTGCTGAATTCTGTTCCTATATTTTTCTCCAAAACCCGATAAGTTCTATTTTTTGCATCGGATTCAGAAGGAGCACCTTCCCTTCCTTTTAAGTTTATTGCAAACAGCGACTCCGACTTCAAATTATCAGAAAAATCTAAGTCCAACGTATAAACGCAATATGTAATTTTTCCTTTTTTTGAAATTTCGGAAGAATAACTGCCTTCAAGCCCGTATTTTTCTTTTTTAGACGAAGATGTTTTAAATCCGTACTTTGAAAAAATGTTTTGAAAAGCAGATTTTATCTTATTTTCCTTGTCGCCACCAACCCTTATATAAATCGTAATTCCTTCGGCAAACTTCTTTTGAGCAGCCTGCATACTTTGAAGCGAAACAATTTGTTTGCTGATTGCATTTCCCTGCTCAAAATCAATTACTGTAAGATTTTTAAGCAGCCTGTCGTTTTCAGAAGCAATGTCAGCAGCAAAACAAATCTCACTATAACCGTAAAAAGAATGCGGATTTTTTTCAGACTCTGCTACAGACTGTCTAACAACTGCATCGTTTTTCTGTATAAGATCCAAATAAACAGCGGCTGTCTTTTTTCTGTCAAGAACTGCAATTGCATACCACTTCTTTTCAGGCGAATTATAAAAATATTCTGCAATTTCTATTCCAATCAGATTTTCTGCTTCAATTTGGCTCGTTATATTCTGCTGCAAGTTTCCAGAAGAAGAAAAAGAAACTTTTCCGTCAGAAAGCGCCTGTTCCATTTTTTTTGATGCGACACTGTTCGACTTTACTGTCTGCCCGAAAATAGAAGAAAGGTTTTTTACAGCTTCAAGTTCTGCACTTTCCCGATTTTCTCCAGAGCCAGTTCCGTTCATATAAGTTTCCGAAGGATAAACGCTTGTCGGCAGAGTTGTCCATTCCGGCATTTTCTTTTTTGCGCCAAAAACTAGGCAGACAGAGAATATAAAGGAAAAAACAAAAATGCTTTTTTTCATAAAAATCCTTAAACTTTCTTACGTTATTGAATTTTGCAAACTGTTAGAATTTTACAGCAGATTTTTTTATATACTTCTTAATATCGTTGTTCTGATCAGACCAAATAATCTTGTTTGTTTCCAAATCAATCAACTGCATATCAACCTGGTAAGTTCTTACCTGCTGTCTTCCGTCAGTATCTACAATTGTCGTAACAGTGCCCTGGAGCATAAAGTCTGCGGCAGTTTCGTTTCCGATAGATTTAGCAGTTTCGTAAGCATTCTCTGCCTGATCGTATTTTTCTGCACGCAACTCTTCTCTCTGGTTTGCATCCGCTACAAATTCCAAAGTTCCGTCATTGATAATTACATTCTGAAATCTTTTTGAAAGAATTGAAGTGTCAATATGTTCAACGCTCTTGTTTTTGATAGTTCCAATAATTACAACAGGTGTTCTGCCTTTTGCGCTCTTAAAATTTGCAACGCGTTTTGACTTTATGCACGAATCAATCAAAGCTGTGCAAACCTGATTAACATCGTTGTCGTTCCAATATCCGCTCAAATCTTTTACGCTTTCTTCTGCTCCATATCTTTTCACAGAAGTAGATCCGCAAGAAAAGAAAAACAACGAAGAAACAACCAATAAATTTGCCAATACTACTTTTACTTTCATAAATTACCTCTCAATAATAAATCTATTTTATACAAGAAGAAACAACCAAAGAAGGTTTTCCTTCTTTTACCTCAGTTTCAAAAGGTTTTTCGACTATACTTCCATCAGAAAAGCGATAAACCACCTTTCCCTTATATAAGCCAGAAGGAACAGTAAAACCTGCGGCATTTACAGTTTCTGGGAAAAATTCTCCTTGACGAATATCAGCAGTTTCGGTCAAATCAATAGCCGAAAGACCAGCTGCCGTTGAAGAACAAAGCGCGTCAAAAGCAATCGAAGCCAAAGTATAAGCAATGCTTCTTCCCGAAAGCATTTTTAAGCCTTCATAACTAGCGTTTATACTTGCAATTCCTGCCACAATTCCACTGACTTTTTTCGTAATACTGCGGTTCATGCTTGCAGCGTATTCTTTTCTAGCTCTAAGTTTAACAGATTTTTCCAAATTTGCATTAAAATTTTCTATTATAATAGCACTTTTGGTTCCCACATTATTCAGCACAACGTCAACACTGCTTACAGTAGATTTTCCCGCATAAAACGGATAGACAAATTTAAACTGAACAGGAAGAAGGCGATAAGAAGAATTTCCAGTCGGAACATAAAAATATGTAGACTTTGAAGGAAAATAAACTTCTTTTGCAGTCTGTTTTCCAATAAGACCAGCAAGAGCAAGAACGTTAACGCGTCCTTTGCCGGAAGGAATTGCTGAATCAACAGAATCAAAATCTTTTACAAGCGACTTTAAAACAATAGAATCAGAATCAACCTGGCTTTTATCGCCATCTGCCTGTCTTAAAATTAGACTTAAGTATCTGGCAAGAGATGATTCCTTATAAACGTCTTTTTCGGTTGGCTTCTTAGGCAAATCGGCTGTAAAAACTGAAGAATCAATATTATAAGCGCTCAGAGATTTTGCGTCCTCATCAAGCTTTTCGCGGACAGAAGGATCCAGGCCATTTTTTATCAAAACTTCACCGTAAAGACGTCTGTATTCAGGAAGTTTTACGTCAGAAAGTTTGGTGAGCTGGTTTACAGCGCTGTTTAAATCTCCCTGCAAATAGTAACAAAGGGAATTCATCGTGTTTACAAGAAGATACTCGTAAACATTGCCCGTATATTCTTTTAAATTTTCGTTGACAATCGCTTTTCCGATTGATTTTGTAATGCTTTTTGTAAGCGTGTCAAACATCTGCGCGTCAGTCTTTTCAAAAACAACCGAAGCCTGAGCATATTCACCAATAATAAAATAGAGCATAGCAAGGTCAAGATTGTCCCTTATATCTGCCTTTTTTCTTGTTTTGTACAGCATCATTCCAAGACAAGTAGAATAATTTCTCTGATTGTAGGCTTTTTTATACTCTTCTTCGTTGTATTTGATTGGCTTTACTTTTTTGGAGTGCTGTTTTTTTTCAGCCGCAGCAATATTCTCTAGTTCTGTATCTTCTATATTTGAGGAAGAACATGAAACAAAAAAACATGCCAACAGAAGTATAAAAATTTTGATAATTTTTTTCATTTTAAGCTCGCAACCGTGAATAATCTTCAAAACTATTTTTAATTTACTCGAACCATTATTGAGTATGATAGATGCAAAATCTAAAAAAAAACTAAAAACTATTTGACAGAGTTTTTTCAACTTCATCAATCACATCGTCTGGAGTGCTTGCTCCTGCCGTAAGCCCGACTTTTTCAAGAGAAAAAAAATCTTCAGGAATTTCAGCTGCCTTTTCAATCAGGGCAGCGTGTTTGCAAAGCGACTTTGCTTTTCCGTAAAGCCGATTTGTATTTGCGCTGTTTTTTCCGCCAATTACAAGAACTCCGTCTACTTTTTTGCACAAATCCGTCAAACTGTCCTGACGGTCGTAAGTTGCAGGACAAATAGTGCGCAAAACTTTCAAATCAGGAATTTTTTCTTTTAAAACAGCGGCAATTTCATCAAACAGTTTTACACTAAAAGTCGTCTGGCTTATCAAAACACAGTTTTCCGGCACATTTTCTGAAAAAAGTTTTTTATATTCAAAAACAGCATCTTCGACAGATTTTACAAGGACAAAATCGAGTTTCTTTCCGGCATCTTCCGCGCCACGTCTGGCCGCTCCCTCAATTCCAATCACCTCTCCGTGGTTTGCATCTCCCGTAAAAAAAATAATCCAGCCGTTTTTTGCAAAATCTGCACATTTTTTTTGGTTGGCCCGCACGATTGGACAAGTTCCATCCAAAACTTTTGCACCAGTTTTTTCAAGCCCTTCTTTTATTTCTGGAGGAACTCCATGCGCCCGAATTACAACCGTATCTTCTTTTTTTACACAGGAGATTTTTTTTTCATCAAGAATTTTCAATCCGCGGTTTTCAAAAGTTTTTAGGGCCAAAGGATTGTGAATAAGAGGTCCAAATGAATAAACCTGTCCGTTTTTATTTTCTTCAAGTGCACTGTCTGCCGTTTTTACAGCATGCCGCACACCGGCGCAAAAACCCATTTTTTCTGCACGAATAATTTTCATAGAATTTAAATATCGCATTTTATAAAATTCATTACAAGCAAAAAAGCATAAAAAAAAGCCGCAGATAAAAATCCACGGCTTAATCATTCATTAAAAGTTAAAAGCTATTCGCTTTTTTCTTCTGAACGAACATTTGCTTTTGGCAAAACTGCAACAGGTTTCCAATTTTTTCTTACTGTTGCGATGAATGAACCTGCAATGAACAATGATGAATAGCATCCGGAAATAAGACCAACTACGAGCGCAATTGCAAAATTCTTGATGTCGCCAGTTGTAAATACAACGAGAGCAAGAACAGCAAAAAGTGTTGTTATTGTCGTAATTACAGAGCGACTCAAGGTTGCAGTAAGAGCGCTGTTAAGAATATCTTTGAAAGTTTTCGCTTCCACAATCTTCATATCAGAACGAACGCGGTCAAGAATTACGACTGTTGCATTAATTGAATAACCGATAATTGTAAGAATTGCGGCAATTGAGGTCGTTGTAAATTCAAGCTGTGACCATGTAAAGAATGAAATCATAATCAAAGCGTCGTGAATAACGGCAATTACAGAGCCAAGAGCGGCATCCCACTTAAATCGGAACAATGTGTATGCAAAAATCAAAACCAAAGTCGCCAAAACCAAAATAATAGAATCACGAATCAAAGATTTTGAAAACTGCGCGCTTATTGACTGGCTCTGTTCAATTACAACATTCTCGTTGCCATATTTCTCTGCAAGAACAGACTTAACTGCATTTTCTACACTTTCACCAGATTCAGTGCGAACCTGATAAGTATTTTCATCTCCAGCAGACTTTACAGAAGCGTTGATTTTATTAGAAGAAAGAAGTTCTGCGATTTTGTCAGAATCTGTTTCTGCCGCAACACTAACCTGAATGTTCTGGCCAGGTTTAAATTCAAGGCCCCAGTTCATTCCGCGAACACAAAGGCTTACAATTCCAGAAACAATAAGAACTGCGCTCAAAACAACTGCTGCAGGGAAAAATTTACTAAAATGAATTATTTTTTTCATTACTGTTTAACTCCCCAGCCGATACTGATTTTTTTCTGTCCGATTACATCTGTGTTAAAGTCAAACATAAGGCGGGAAATTACCAGTGCTGTAAATACTGATGAACACACACCAATTGCAAGAGAAACTGCAAATCCCTGGATCGAACCAGTACCAAGCTGGCTCAAGAACAGGGCGGCGATAAATGTAGTAATGTTAGAGTCCATAATTGCCCAGAATGCGTTGTCAAAACCGGAAGCAATTGCTGCGGCACGGCTCTTTCCAAGCGCAAGTTCTTCCTTTATGCGTTCAAAAATAATTACGTTGGCGTCAACAGACATACCAACTGTAAGAATCATACCGGCAACAGAAGAAAGTGTAAGTGTAAGGTTGAATGCTGAAAGCACAGCGAACATGATGTACATATTGAGAATCTGTGCAATAACTGCATAAAAACCAGCACCCATGTAATAAACAATCATAAAGATAAACACAAGTGCAAGACCAAGAGCCAAAGCCATCATTCCCTGATGGATTGCCTGTTTTCCAAGAGAGGCGCCGACAACCTGCTGGCTTTCAATCTTTAAAGGAACTTCAAGATAAGAAGTCTGAAGAACCTTCTGAATATTCTGGGCTTCTTCTACACTAAAACCGCCAGAAAGACTTACGTTTCCACCAGTAATAGCCTGGCGAATCGTAGCAGCAGATTTTACTTTGTTGTCGTTTACGATTGCAAGACGTTCGCCTACGTGAGCGCCTGTAAAGTCAGCAAAAATTGTTGCTCCTGCAGAATCAAGAGAGAAGTTTACTTCTGTCTGTCCTGTTGTCTGGTCGCGGCTTACCTGAGCTGATTTTACGTGATTTCCATCGAGGGCAATCTGTTTTTTAACTGCAATGTATCCAATTCTCTGGTCAAGACCATAAGAATCTTTTGTATAATAGCCGAAAACTTCAGTGTCTGAAGGAATTACCGATGGGTCTGCAAGAGAGCCGTCTGCCTTAAAGGCGTCAGGTCCAACAGAAGCATAGTAAGCGGCAAATGCATTTGTTGCGTTTTCATCAACAAGGCGGAAATTCAAGCTTCCTTTGCCCTGAATAATAGAATTTACGCTTTCACCATCTGCCTGGCCTGGAATTTCGATATAAATTCTGTCTTCACCCTGCTGACGGATAACCGGAGAAGTAAGACCGAATTTATCGATTGAAGATGTAAGTGTCTCCAAAGCCTGTGTCATTGCCTGTTCTTTAAAAGCATCTGGATTTCCAACTTCAGAAGTTTCTTTCTGCTTAGCAAGCGCCGCATCCAAGTCTGCCTTTACAATAATGTTCATACCGCCAGAAAGGTCAAGACCAAGTTTTACAGACGAATTGTAATTATGTTTTGCTTTTAAATAGAGCGAGCGGTAATAATCTTCAAATACCGACTGCAATTCCGATGAACTTGAAAATGCGGAGAGAACTGCTGCAAGATTCATGTCCGAAGGAACATCTTTTTTAGCAGCTTTATATGCTTTTTTTGCTGCTTTTACAACGTAAGAGTAAGATTTGTCCAAAGAAGCATTTGCATCTTTGTTTGCCATTTGTTTTACAAGGGCAACTTCCTCTCTTGCTTTTTTCTCTGATTCATCCTTGATTTTTTCAAGTGAACTCAAAGCCACTTTCTGAATCTCATCTGGTGTACCAAAATACCATTTTACCGACGGTCTTAAAAAAAGCGCGCAAACGGCAAGTACAACCAAAATAAGAATAAAACGACTACGTTTATTCATTTAATAATTCCACCCTGAAAACTATTTATTTTCTTCTTCTGCTGCATTTTCTTCTGCAGAAGCTTCTGCTTTTACTTCAACAGCTGGCTCTTCGGCTTTTACTTCTTCAGCTTTCTTTGCTTTTTTAGAAGAAGCTTTTTCAACTGTTTTTTCTGTAACAACTGCAGAAATTGCAGAGCGTGAAAATTCAATCTGAGTATTTGAATCAACTTTTACAACAACTGTTTTTTCTTTTGTAGAGCTTACAGTTCCGTGGATTCCACCGATTGTAACAACTTTGTCGCCTTTTTTAAGGGCGTTAATCATTTTTTCAGTTTCCTTCTGTTTTTTATTCTGCGGACGAATAATGAAGAAATAGAAAATTGCAATGATTAAAATAAACGGAACTACAGACATAAGCATGTTGCCCTGTCCCTGAGCACCATTCTGCAATAAAGGTATAAAAGACATTTTTTCCCTTCCTTTTTTATTAAATTTTTAGCCTTAAAAGAATAACATTTTGATAATATTGTGGCAAGGCAAGAATAAAGATGTCTATTTGGACAGAAGCGTTTCAAGCTCTGCATTTAACAGCAAAAGGCTCTCATCTGCCGGAGAAATTGCAACTACTTGTTTTAAATAATACTGAGCCTTTCGATATTCTTTTTTGTTAAAATAAATTTGATACAGACGAAAAAGCGCATCCTTGTTGCGTGGGTTTGCTGTAAGGCTCGAACGCAAATCCACCATAACCGCATTTTCATTTTTCTGCAAAAAGCTTCGCTCGTAATAGAAGAAACTTTTCATTTTTGAAGATGCCCCGGAAAGATTCTGTTCAATAAGCTGAGAAGCCTCAGAACGCCTGTCGGTAGCAACAAGAACTTTTATATAATTTTGCAAGACCGCTTCGTTTTTTGGATTTTTTTCGTAAAGCGAAGAAATAATGTCCCACGCTTCGCTGTTTTTGCCAGACGCAAGACAGACATCAATGTGAGTAAAAATGCATTCTGCAGGAATGTCTTTTATTTTTATAAGGGCAGAACTTGTTTTGTAAGCTTCGTTCCATCTTTTCCGGCTTACAAAATCATTCACCTGAATTTTCATAGCCTCGATGTTCGTGCTGTCCGTCAAAAGAACCTTTTCTGCAAGTTCGCCAGCGGTTTTTCCATTTATTTTTGAACCAGTTTCCCCGGCAAGGCTTGCCGCAGTAAGAAGAATTTCTGTATCGTCAGGATAAAGAGAAAGCGCTTTTTCGATTGTCGCGCAGGCCGCCGTCATATTTTTATTCCAGTCTTTTTGAACTTTTGCGCGCAAAACAAGATATTCCCGGCTGTCGGAATTTGTAAGCGCATAAACATCAAGCAAGGAAGCAGAGCGAATATAATCGCCTTTTTCCGCAAGAATTTTCGCTCTGAACAAAACAAAATAAGAATTTTCCGGTTCCTGCTGCAAAACCCGTCCAACATAAAGCTCGCTTTCTTCAAGGGCGCCAAGCGCAAAAGCATTTTCTGCGCAAAGTTTTAGCGCCGGAGAATAAAACTGATTTTTTTCGAGAATTGATTTTGCAAGTTCGTAAGATTTTGAGTAATTTTTTAGCTTAAAATTACAGTCAGCCAAAGCATAGCAAGTCTCTATTGTTTGTGGAGAAGAATCAAAAGCTTTCTCAAAAAAAACTAAAGCGTTTTCAAAATCATTCTGTCTGAGCAAAAGCAAGCCCTGCAAAAAATTAGCAACAACGCTTTCTGGATTTTCTTTTAATGCCAAAGAAAGAGATTCTTGTGCAAGCGGATAATAATCTTTTCTAGTTTCGGAAGTTACGAGAACTAAAGAAGGAAGAACCAGTGTCAAAAAATCGGAACTTCCAGTGCTTTCATCGTAAATTCCGCGCTTTGCAGATTCAATTGCGCCGGTGTAAGGATTTGGCGGCAAGCCTTCAAACGGCTGAAAATTCACTTTTTCCTGCTGCCACAAAATCGTCATAAAAGAATATGCTGTGTTTAAAAGAATTTTTTCGTTTTCGGTATAGAATTCTGCATTTTTCCGCAAAATCGAATATGCAAGGTTTATAGATTCTGGAGAGCCGTTCTCAACAGCATTGACCGCTTCTTCTGGAATTCCTGAAAAAAATTTTTTTTCTTTTTTTGGAGGAAGCGCTATCGAAACTGATTCCGAGAGCTGCGCGCTGTACTGCCCTTCCAAATGATTTTCCGCCTGCAATTCATTTTTTGGACTTGAACCGCAGGAAAAAAATGCAAGAGAAAAAACAAAGGTTATGTAAAAGACCGGCTTCATTCCTTTGCATCCTCTTCAAAATCATTTTCAAGGCTTTCGCTTTTGTCGTAAGGAAAGTGCGCGGCCGGATTCTGCTGAATTAAAAACAGAATTATGAGGCAGATTCCAAGAAAAACTGGAAACAGAGGCCAGAAAATCGAAATCCACTTTCTAAAACCCATCGAAATCAAATTGAGAGAAAAAAGCAAAAAGTAAAAACCCATTCCGATTAAAAAAATAGACGGAAAAAGGTAAGAAACACGAATACGCCTGTCTTTTGTAATTCCTGTAAAAAGAACGCTAAAGCCTGCAAGAATTATTGAAACCGGCCAAAGACCTTCGATTCCAAACGGAACAAGTCCGGAACCAATAATCATAAACAAAAAACCGGCAAGAAGAGCGTAAAGTCCAAGAAAAAAAACTAAGGCCGAACTGTATTTTACTAGAGAAAAATAAAAAACAAGCGCTCCGGCAACAGTAAGAATAACGGTCCAGGTTTCGACATGAGCATTAAAATGACTTGCAAGACGCGGAAACAGAAGAATTCCTGCCAAAATACAAACAACGCCGAGAGCCAGAATAATATTCAATGTTGTCGCTGCCAGTTTTTTCATTTTTGCCCCAAATTCAGATATTAACTCTAGCTAATAGAATACAACAAGTTTCGCCCTCTTGCCAATAAGAAAGCACTTTGTTAATCTTTAAATATGAAGATAAACTTGAGATTTTTTGTGTTTTTGTGTCTTGCGGCGCCTTTGTTTTTTTCTAATTTTTCATGTTCATCTAAGAAAAAAAATGAAAATCTTGTCCAGTTAAACCTTCTTCTAAATGAAAAAAATCTTTCGGCACAAACCAGATATGCGGTAATAAATAGAATTGCGAATTCGCTTTATTCTTCAAAAAATTCAAGCGAAATGATTTTGTTTTTGACGGACTGGGTAGAAAAAAATCCGAAAGACATTTACAACGCATATTGGCTTTTGATGGTTGCTTCAAGCTACCTTGAAAACGGAGCAGAACCTGTCGCAGAATATTACTTTAACCGGATACTTAAAAATTATCCGGATCTTCTTGTTCAGGGAAAGTCAGTTCACTTTATCTGCCTGCAGCATTTAATTCAAATCAGCACAGATTCCACAAATAAAATTTCGTATTTTAACCAGCTTGTAAGCCGTTTTCCTTCGCTTGTGAGCATCACAGAAATGTATGTACGGCTTGCGCTTGAGTACGAAAAAGAAGGCGAATACAATCAGGCGCTAAAATCCTACTCGCTATTTTTAAAACAGCCTGACGCTTCGACAATCCAGATTCCTGGAATTCCAGACGCTTATTCAAATGCCAGAAAAATGGTCGATTTTTCAAATTCGACAAAGGACTGGACATTTGAATCCCTCGACGCTTTGGAAAAAGCTGTCAAAACCGCAATAAGACGCTACGACTGGCGTTCTCTCGACAAATACCGCTCAAAAGTAAATTTCTTTGCAATGTCCTGGAAATCAAGCGAAACAGATGCGAACGCGCTTGAAAATTTCTCGATGAAAGGTTTTATGGTCGGACAAAGAATCCGCTACAACGAAAAACTCGATGAGTCTTCAAATCCAAACGAGGCTTATTTGAGAACAACAGGTTGGAGCCCTTACATGCCTGTCTGGTACCTGTATTTTAGAAAGGTGAATTTTCCTGTAGACCCGGAAATTCACGGACGCTGGGAATGGGCCGGAATTTACTATGGTGAAAAACTGTAGAATAAAAGTCATTTTTGCAATCCTGCCTTTTTTTGTCTTTTTAAAAAACCAAAATTCTGTAAAGGCCTGTGATTTTCTTGAAAAAATTACTCCAGAAGAATTTTTAGAGATTTTAAAGACACAAGAGCCGCAGGAATTTTCGTTTGACGAAAAGCAGGCCGGCGGAATACAAATTCCTGATTCGCCTTATGCAAAAAAACAGATAAAAAAATACATTGAGCAATACACAAAACCTTTTGGAAAACGGCAGCTTTCTGAGATTTTAGACAACGGGGAGCTTTACCGACTCTACGTGCGTCAGGAACTAAAAAGAAAGAACCTGCCTGCTGCCCTGGAATATCTTCCGGTCGTAGAAAGCGAATACAAGCCTCTTGCCGTAAGCAAAAGCGGAGCACGCGGGCTTTGGCAATTTATGGACAACTCGATTGCTGGACTTTTAAAAAAGAATGAATACATTGACGAGCGTTACGATCCTTGGCTGAGCACAGACGCCGCCTTAAAAAAACTCGAAAAAAATTACAGGCAGTTTAGGGACTGGCCGCTTGCAATTGCCGCTTACAACTGCGGAGCCGGCGCAATGAAGAAAATTTTGAGCAAAAGCGAAAAAAAAGATTTTTGGTATATTTCGGAAAAAGGACTTTTGCGCGACCAAAGCGTTCAATATGTGCCAAAACTTCTTGCAATCTGCATTCTTGCGACAAACGAAAAAAAATATGGAATGTCTTTGCCAGAAATTACATCTTCTAAAAGATACGCAGAATTTGACTTTTTGACCACAGAAAAACAGATAAACCTGGACAGGCTTTCTTCCGAATTAAAGATGGAGCCTTCGATTTTAAAAAAACTGAATCCTGCCCTTCTGCAAAACTGCACGCCTCCAGACCAGAAATATCAGCTTCGGCNNTAAAAATTGCCTTGAATGAAATTTTTGCGGAAAATAAAAACAATTATTCAGCAAGGCATATTGTAAAAAAGGGAGAAACTCTTTGGTCTATTTCTAAAAAATACGGAACAAGCGTTTTAAATCTCCAGAAAATAAACGGATTAAAAGACGGAGATATTCTTTCTGAAGGTAAAATTCTTTATATAAGATAAAAAAATGCCGAAAATGAGGACAAGGGATAGGAAGGGTGAGAGCAGCGAAAACAAACGCCTGCGTTTGGTNNGAGGCGAATGCCGTAGCCCTGGATAGCCCGGTTTTTGCGAAGCAAAAATGGCCCCGTACAAAAAAAGACAGTCTTTTGGAGATTAAATTGAAAAAAGTTTTTTTATTCACGTTTTTTTTTAGCGCCTGCATGGTTTTTGCACAAAACGGCGACCTCGAAAGCAAAAGCAGAATTGACTGGACAAAAAACAATTTTAGTTCTTCAGTTTATCTTGACTTGGAAAAAAGCAATATTGCAATGCCTTCCGGAAAAATGAGCGCGGTAAACCGGATAAAAACAGAACTGCCGGATTTGGTAAAAGAGCCGCTTCTTTCTCTTTTGGTAGACAACAAGACCCAGCTTGCAGACCTTATTTTTGACAACACAATTACTCTCGAACAAGTTGGGAATATTGTAGACGGTTCTAAAAAAAGTCCGGGCATTTTTGTAAATTCTGCCTCGGTTTTAAAAATTGACAGCAGCCTGAGCACTCTCGACATTTCTTCGCTTTTAATCCGGCACAAAACCGCCTACAAACCGCTGCCTCCGTTGCAAAATATTCCAAGCCGTGTTTATACAGGAATTATAATCGATGCCCGCGGCGAGCTTGACGTTCAAGGTGAATTTACAAAAGACGAAATTATGCCGTGCTTTTTCCCTAAAATTTGGGACGAGGATATGAACTTGATTTATGAGCGCAATACTCAAGATCCGGAAATTGAAAAAAAAGAAGGGCTTGTTCACTACGACTGGACGGAAGACGAATCTGTCTACGCCCAGAGAATTGGACTTGATCCGCTTTACATAAACGCAAGAAAAGTTTTTGGAAGATTCCGCACGGATCCTGTTATTTCTAAAAGGGACGCCTTAAAAATTCTTTGTATTCCTGAAAATGTTGAACTTTTAAAGCAGGGAAAAATCGTAATCCTTTTGGACAAAAAAAATCTTGTTAAAGACATTGCTGTTCCGCAAAAAACTGAACAATACTATGCCGACCTCCGCGAAATTAAACAGCGTCTTTTTAACGAAGAAGAAGCGGCTTCAATTCAGGACACAGCGAGAGGAATTCAGATTCTTTATGATTTGAAATTTGTTGCCGACAGTCCAAAGCTTCTGGACGGCGAAGTGCAGAAAGTTAAGAAACTTGCCGAAAGCCTCAAAAAATTGAATTCTGACAACGCCTATACAATTTTGATTGAAGGGCACACTGCCGATGTAAACAAGCCGCAGGGACAGATGAAACTTAGCATTGAGCGAACCCAGACCATAATCGACGAACTCGTAAAAAACGGTCTGGACCGTTCAATTTTCTCTTACAGAGGATACGGCGGCACCCAGCCAGTTGCTTCTAACGAAACAGCAGAAGGCAGGGCTCAAAACCGCCGCGTAATAATTACTGCAAGACCAAAAGCAACTTATATCCAGCGAAATTAAAATTCGCAGGGCAAGCATGCTTTTATTTTGAAAGCATTTCTGCCAGCTGACAAACGCCTTCGACCATTGCCTGGTGCTCTTGCGGGGCAATGCGCGCGTAAAGAGTTTCCGGAGTGTCGCCAGGCATGACAGGCACTTTTTTCTGAACAAGGATTTTTCCAGTATCACAACCGCTGTCTACAAGATGCACAGTACAGCCGGATTCTTTTTCGCCAGCGGCAAGAACCGCTTCGTGGACGTTGTGTCCCCACATTCCTACTCCGCCAAATTTTGGAAGAAGAGCCGGATGCAAGTTTACGATTTTTCCTGAATATTCCTGAATAATTTTTCCGCTCAAAACTGTAAGCCAGCCTGCAAGAACGATGGCGTCGCAACCAGACTCTTTTGCGGCATTTAACGCAGCGTCAGAAACGGCAATGCGTTTTTCTTCCTTGCTGACGGTTTTTGCCTTTTGCTCACCCAAAACAGCAAATGGAGAAACGATTTTTGTCTTTATTCCTGCGTTCTGAGCCCTTTCGAGCGCATACGCTTTTTTTGTATCCGCAATTACAATTTCAATCTGATAAGGACAATTTTCTGTGTTTTTTTCGTAATCAATCAAAGCCTGAAGGTTTGTTCCGCCTCCGCTTACAAGAACTGCAATTTTTATTTTTTCTTTCATAAAAAAAATATACCACAAATAAAGTTTGTTTGACAGGCAAAAAAAATATTAAAGTTTTTTACTAAATCTGCCGAAAAGGATTTATAAAGAAAAACCACCCCCCCCCCCCCGTTTTTAAAACAGCAACATTCGGAGGGTGATGACGGGAGCATTTTTTTTGAGAGAGTTACTTTATTCAGCAAAAATTAACATTTTCTTCCTGTTAATTTCATTGTTTTTTACATTTCCGATTTTTTCTCAAGTCGTAAAGACTCCTTTTCCAGTAACAAACCTTGCCTATAGCAAAGACGATGAGTTTTTTGCCTTTACAGAAGAAAATACCGTTTTTTTGCGCAGCTGCTCGACCTACGAACTTTCAGACACTCTAAACATTAAAAACATCGACAAAATAATGTTTTCGGCCGAAGGAAAACACCAAATTCTTCTGGCAATTACAAAGGACGGCTATTTTTCTGTCTGGAATACAGAAAATAGCGAAGACAGATTTCTCAAATTCAATAAAGAGCCTTATTTTAAGCTTGACTGCAAAAACGAAAACGAAATTAGAGCCGTCACTTTCAGCAAAAATTCGGACTATGTGGCAGTCGCATCCGACGACAATTCAATCAAGCTATTTTTTAAGCTGCGCTTTACAAAAGACGCGATTTTTAAAGAACTCGAAGGCCACGATTCAGAAATCTACAGTCTGAATTTTAGCAAAAACGAAAATTTTCTTGCAAGCACATCAAAAGACGGAACGGCGATAATCTGGAACTGCAATTCCCAGTCAGAAATTCTTAAATTGACAGAAATTTACACGCAGACAGAAATTCCTGTTCAATTTTTGGCAGACAACAGTTCAATAATAGCGCCAGAAAACGAAACAAGTTTTTGCATTTACAGCCTCGAAGGCGAAAAGCTCCTTTCAATCGACACTCTTCACAAAATAAAAGGAATAAAACCTCTCAATAAGGAAAACAAAATTGCAATCGTGACGGAAAATGACGAAATAGAGCTCTATGATCTGTCAAAAGAAAAATGGCTCGGCTACATTCCTTCGTGCGATTTTTCGGCCCTTACAGATTTTGAATTTAATCCGGACAACTCACGGATTCTTATCGGCTACGAAAACGGCTCGATTTTTGAATTTTTTGTAAAAGACGTGCTTTTATCTCCAGGACAAAAGCCTCCAAAAAAGTTTAGAAGCGCGGAAAATTACGGCGAATCAAATAGCGGAACCGGCTCCTCTTTACGCGGCTGGGGTATTACAAACGGCACTTTTAAAACCCGCCACGGAAAATATCTGTGCGTTTCTTTAAACCTGCGTTCCGCGCCTTCTCCATACAATCTGTCGGCAGGATTTTCATCTGCATTTTTAACATACGACCTTTTGCCGCCTTTTTACACAGGAATTTATGTAAGCCCGTACATCGGTTTTCCAAAATCAAACTATCCTTACAAATACACAAAAAACAACAGCAGCATGGATTCCCCAGTTCTTGCAGGGCTTGATTTGTGCGCGCCGTTCGGAATTTTTGTAATGCCTTTTGTAAACAACGAGATTGGATTTAGCGCGGAGATTTTTGCAGGAACCGGAGTCTGCCTTCTTTGGAACAGGAATTTTGGCGCGGAATCCGCAGCCTCAAAACCGTTCATTTCGCTCAATTTTGGAACAAAACTCGGAATAAACTGGAAATATTTTTCGCTAAATGTCGCGGCCCAATGGAATTCTGTCCAAAAAATTATGATAAGCACAGAACTTGGCGCAAATTTTAAAATCGGAGAAAAAAAATGAACCGGAAAACTCCAGTCTTAAAGACACAGTCTGCCTTTTCTGAACAATTTGATTTTCTCAAAAAAATTTTATTCACCTTTATTACAGTTTTTTTGCTGGGCGCTTTAAACAGCTGCAAAACTTCGATTGACGACGTTTTAGACAATTACAACACAAATTTTACAAGCACAGATTCAACTTCAGAAAAAACTTCAGGAATCGCGCCGGGAGAACCAGGCTTTAACGAAAAAAATATGCTTTCTCCAAAATATTTTCTGCGCTGCGACGGAACACTAAGCCTTTACGCGCCTCCAAGATGCGCCTCATATCAATGGAAAATCACAAAAGTCGAGGAAGTGACGGCGACAGGCCAGATGGGAACGGCCGTAAAAACAACCATCGAAAAAAACATAATCTGTAACCTTGCAAACGGCTCTTCAATGACAACGAGGGCCTTTTCGCTGTACGTGCCATCTTCAAACTTAAAGACCGGCACTTATAAACTTGCGCTTACAGTAACAGACAAGGAGGAAAACAGCTACACAGACGACTGCATAGTAATCATTTACTTTATGAACTAGCCCCCAAAAAACGGAGCAAAGTTTATCGGGCGGCTTTTTGCATGGCAAAAACCGGGTTATCCGGGGTTTCATTCGCAAGCGAACGGCTCCGCCGCCCCTACTACCCCTGCCGCAAAACAGGCGGCTTGTGCGCCTTGCGCACAATTAAAACTAACAAAAATTAACTGTTCTTTTATAGGAGGATGTTATGAAAAACAGAAAAAGCATTTTTGCATTCTTTGCAATCAGTGCCGCAATGATTTTTGCCTCGTGCTCAAATCTCACCGATGCAAACGTAAGTTCAAATTCAGAAAACAAAAACACTCTGAACATTGAAGTTACAAACTACGACGAAGTCGTAACTCAGGCTTCTAAAAGCGCAAACCGCGCAAGCCGTACAATTATCCCGGATTCTTTTGATTCTGACGGAGTAGATTTTTACCTTTACGGTACAAATACATCTGGAGGAACTTTTGGACCTGAAAAAGTGGATTTTAATGGAAATACAGATGCTGCAGGAGGCACTGCTTCAAAGACTGTCGGAACAATAAATATTCCGGCAAACAGCGCTGTATGGGAATTTACACTTGTCGCAGTAGCTAATGGAGATGCAGCCCCGACTGAAGCAACTCTTAAAGACAATGCGGTTCTTATCGGCTATTCGTCAATGGATATGCTCAACGGCGACACGGCAAAATTTACACTTTCTCCAGACGGTCTTACAAAAGAGGCACAAATCGCAATGAAGCTTTACACTGACGGTTGGAAACTTCCAGCAGGATTCACTGCAAAAGCCGGAATCTATCTTCTTACAACAGGAGCGGACGCCGGAGCAGACGCCGCCCCGACAGAAAAAGATGTTACTTTTACAGACGCTTCAATTGACGAGGCACATGCCGTAGATTACGCAATTGCTTCTTTTGCCCCTGGAACTTATCTTTTCAAAGTGACTTTTGAAAAAACAGGCTCAAATAAAAAGTTCTACTGGAGCGACGTTCTTGTTGTTCTTCCTGGAAAAACAGTAGAAAATGCAGTTGGTATTCCAAACATAATCGGAACTGCGCCAGAAGCTCCGACAGCATTTAAAGCAGGCTATGTGGAAAACAGCGAAGATAAGTTCTCCGGCTGGTACACTGCAGCATTTGAATGGGAACGCGGTTCTAAAAACGAAAACAATTTTGAAATCGAAGTTCTTGAATTTAACGATGCGGACACAGCAGTTACTCATCCAACCACTGACGATGAATGGACAACAGCTTTAGCAGACGGAAAATCTGTAACTTATGGCAGCAAATTGAGCACAGAAGCAAACTACGAAGGCGGCTCTCTTCTTTCTGGAAACACAAAGGCTCAGCTCCGCCTTGAACTTGGAAAGCGCTATTTTGCAAGAATCCACGCAGTAAACGACGCAGGAGAATCTGCCTGGACACTTGTTGCCCTTGCGGACGCACCAGCAGAACCGACAGAAACTAAAGCATTTACTGGAAATACAATCAACCGCTACAGGCTCACATATTTTATGAACGGAGGCACTTACTTCGATGACGAAACAGCGGCAGAAGGCGGCACTGGCGGCAGCACAGCGGACAGAGTAAGCTATCACTGCGAAGATTCTACAACTGGAACCGAAATCATAAAAGCAGACGGAACTCCAATCATCAAGAAAAACACATATACATGGTCTTACTGGAGCAAAGACGCAACAAGCGAAACTGCAAGCAGATACAACGAACCTGGAACAGCACCAGAAGCGTATAAAGGCTACAAAAACTTGGATCTTTACGCAATGTTCGCAACAGACGCAAGTGTGGCAATCTTCGACAAACAAAGCCTTGAAATTCAAGACGGCTGGATTACGGTAGACACAGGAACGATCACTGGAAAAACAGCAGAAATTGAAGCTACAACTCAGACAGAAGCAAAATGGACGTTCACTCCAGGAGATGTAAAAGATGCGGAAGGCAACAAAATCGAAAATTTTGCTTATGACAAAGTAAACTTTACTGTAACAAGAGGCGGAACAATTTTTGAGGCATTATCCGCGGATAAAGTAGGCGCAGAAACAGACTTTACAATGTCACTTTCAGATCTTCCTGCAGGAATCTATCAGGTAATGTTCACCGCTCATTACGGCACAACTACGGTTTCTTATTCAATAATAACAACAATTACAAGATAAGATTTTAGTTTATCCCGGCCCGGCTAAGTCTTTAGCCGGGCTTTTTTTATAAACTGTCCACAAATGTTTATTTTTGATAGTTTTTTTCTTGAAAATACATTTTTCTTACATATTCTTGACAAAACGTTTTTGAGGTTACATAATCTGAAATATGTTTAATTCAAGCCTTGTAAAAGTCAGCGTCCTTCTCGTGGTGGTTTCCATCTAGCCGGAAAGTCGTTGCTTTTATTTTTGTTTGATAAATTTAAAGCGTAAATCACAGGCTCTCCGGAACTAGTTTCCTGAGAGCCTTTTTATTTTTTGGAGAATAATATGAAGTTGACTGGCGCGCAAATCGTTGTAAAAATGCTCGAAAAACAGGGCATTAAGACTGTTTCTGGGATTCCAGGCGGTTCAATCCTGCCTTTGTACGATGAACTCAATAAAAGTTCAATCCGGCATATTCTGGTGCGACAGGAACAGGCGGCAGGCTTTATAGCGCAAGGAATGGCACGCACATCTGGAAAAGCGGCAGTCTGTCTGGCAACAAGCGGTCCAGGAGCAATGAACCTTTTGACGGCAATTGCANNGAAGAAGCGACTCGATTCCTCTGGTTGCCATAACCGGTCAGGTAAACACATATCTTATCGGAACAGATGCGTTTCAAGAAGCCGACACTTTCGGACTTTCGTTTCCAATCACAAAACATTCAATCGCAGTAAAAAATCCAGAAGAACTTTTGACGGCAATTCCACAGGCCTTTGCAATTGCCCAGGAAGGCCGTCCGGGTCCTGTTTTAATTGACATTCCGCGCGACGTTCAGCTTGCCCAGTGCGAAGTAGAAAGTTTTCCTGATTACGAAGATTTTTGCATAAAAGAAGAAAATGTGCGCTTTCATACAAAAAAAGAAGAAATTCAAAATATCGTAGAAAAAATGGCATTAGAGCTTGCGCAAGCAAAAAAACCGGTTTTGTACATTGGCGGTGGCTGCAATTCTCCAGCAGCAGCAAAAGCATTGAGGGAATTCAAAAAAAATTACCGTTTGCCCGTTGTAACTTCGCTTATGGCTTTGGGAGCAATTCCAAAAACAGATTCGGACAATGCCGGAATGGTCGGCATGCACGGCTCTTACCCGGCAAATGTTGCAATGTACGAAAGCGATCTGGTTTTTGCGGCAGGAGTACGCTTTGACGACCGCGCAACAGGAATCGTAAAAAAATTCTGTCCTTCTGCAAAAATTCTTCATATCGACATTGACGCTGCGGAAATAAACAAAATTCTCCCGACAACACACAGCCTTGTCTGCAAAGCAGAAACAGCAGTTCCGCTCATTACAGATTCGCTCAAAAATATTTTAAAAAATCAGGACAGCAAAGGATTTGCACAGGAACGCGAGCTTTGGGCAGAAAAAATCGCAAACCTTTCAAAAGAAAATTTTTCCCTCAACTGCGGTTCCCCGGACAAAAATCAAAAAAGAGAGGGTTTTGAAGATTCAGCAAATCCGCGAAAATTCATTTCAGAGCTTCCATCTCTTGCGCAAAACGCCGGACTCAACGAAAAAGACATACTCGTTACGACAGATGTCGGCCAGCACCAAATNNCAATACTATCCTGTAAACGAGCCGCGGACATTTTTAACTTCAGGAAGCCTCGGAACAATGGGTTTTGGACTTCCGGCGGCAATCGGAGCATCGCTTCAAAACCCGCAAAAAAGAATTATCTGCATAAGCGGCGACGGCTCAATTCTTATGAACATTCAGGAACTTGCAACCCTGGCCGAAAACAACCTTGCCGTAACGGTAATAATTTTTGTAAATCACACGCTCGGAATGGTTTACCAGCAGCAAAAGTTTCTTTTTGACAAAAATTATTCAGCAAGCACCTTTTCAGCACAGCCAGATTTTCTTCAAATTGCAAAGGGTTTTGGAATCGAAGGAACAAATGCAAACACGGACAGCGAATGGTTCAAAAAAGCCTTTGACCAAAACAGAAAAAACAGACCGTTCATTGTCACTGTAAAAGTTGATCCCGAAGAAAATGTACTGCCGTTTGTTCCAGGCGGAAAGGCAAATATTGATTCGATAAGATAAAATAAAAATTCGGGGTGGCTTTTTGCTAGCGCAAAAATCGGGCTATTCGGGGTTCCGCGCTAACCGCG
>NZ_DLLH01000069.1:23737-30883 GCF_002476655.1 Treponema sp. UBA7567 | reverse complement strand
CAAGGCTGTCATTGCCGTGCTTGACACGGCAATCTACTGAAAATTTCCAATGGATTATCGGGTCAAGCCCGATACTGACATTAAATTATAAAACTCGAAGTTTTGGCTAAATAAAAACAAAAATGCAAAGCCAGCCTGGATAAAAAAGTCCGCTGACTTTGCATTTTTTTATTCTTTTATTGTTACAGTAATTTTGCTAAAACCCGTAACTGCGTTTTTTAATTCCTGAGTACCGCGGATAGAAGTTCTAATTCCAATAAAATACTTTTTGTCTGCGGCAAGGTTGCGCGGAAGATGGAATTCAAGCATTTTTGGACTGTTTGTCGTAATAAATTCTTCAGGAACCTTTATCCATTCCTGCTCGTCCTTGTTTGCAGAGTTGTCTTCGAGAAGAGGTATAAAGAATATGCCGCTGTTCTCGCCTCCAACTTTAAGTTTTTTCCCTTTAATCCTTGCGCTGAACGTTGCCTTGAGAACGCCTTCCGCATAGCCGGAAACAGGGTTTTCTATCTGGGTAATCTGAGGAGCAGAATCGACCACTGTAGAAACAGCGGCCGTAATTTCCTTTAAGGTTTCGCGCAGCTCTTCGTTTGTTGAAAATCTTGCCTCAAAGCCTGTTATGGATTCGGCCTCTGGATTAAGAGACTGCACTGAACTGATTGGGGCAATGTAGAGCTTGCAGATTTCCATAATGTCTACCGCAAATCCAAGCTTGGCCTGCTCAAGAATTTCTTTTTTTAGAAGCTCCATTGCATGCCCGACTTGATAGCGGTCTATTCCCTGGTTATGGGCGGCGATAAGGTCTAAAATCTGGTCTGTTGTGATGGTTTTTCTTGGAACACGCGCAATGTATGTGTTTTCTTTAAAGTTGCAAGGAGTCAATGTGACTGCAAAATTTGTGTTGCGTTTTGAATCAATGTTTATCATAATCATAATTCCTTTTTTTTTAAGGTTAGAATTTTAAGTTGGCAATAGTTGTTTTGGCAACGCCAGTTACTTTTCTATTGACTTGAAAAAACTGCAGAATATTCTTATGATGTAACAGTAGACTTACAACTGTGGATATTCCGCAGCGCTGTTTATAGACCATTTATCTGATGGCAGTCAGTTAGATGGTCTTTTTTTCTTCTTTCAATTTAGGTTCCTCCGATAGTTTTAGTATGGGAAATATAAGATTTTTTCTCGTTTATTCCCACAATAAAGTTAATAATAAATCTATGAAATCATCAAGTAAAAAATGCAAAATTTTTAAGTTTTTGTTATAGATTTGTTAAAATTTTATGAATTTGCAGCCGTAAACTCGCAAAGCGCAATGTTTTTTAGAAAAAACA
The DNA here is from genome assembly GCF_002476655.1 of Treponema sp. UBA7567. NCBI lineage: Bacteria > Pseudomonadati > Spirochaetota > Spirochaetia > Treponematales > Treponemataceae > Treponema > Treponema sp. UBA7567. The sequence goes on along the minus strand of NZ_DLLH01000069.1, from coordinate 29,552 downwards.
TTCTTTTTTTTGCCAAAATAAGATAGCCAAGGCAAGCATTTTTGTTATAAGAAGACGTTCGGACGCGCGATTTACAGACGCGTGAGCATAATGCTTGCAGCCGTGCAACTGAACTGCTTGCAGTCGCGCAGTTGAGCTTCTTGCAGTCGCGTGGGTGCGTCTCTTGCAGCCGTGCAAGTGAACTTCTTGCGGTTGCGCAGTTGAGCTATTTACAGTAGCACAGGGTATGCTTCTTGCAGTAATACAGGGTGTGCTTTTTACAAGAAGCGCGTGTGTGCTTCTTATAGTTGCGCAGTTGAGCTTCTTGCAATAGCACAGGGTGTGCTTCTTGCAGTCGCGCGGCTGAGCTTCTTACAGTAACACAGGGGATGTTTCTTGCAGCCGCTCAAGTGTTCTTCTTACAGCCGCAAGTGTGTGCGAGTTACAGCTTGTCAAAATTCGGCATTCAAGCCATTAGCTACAAAAATAAATAATTTTATGCTATAATATTGCTCCGATAGTCTTTTAAATTAGGCATATATTCTTAAGTTCAATTTCGAATTTTACTGTCATTATCGGGCTTGACCCGATAATCCCACTGCAAACAGATTGCCGTGTCAAGCACAGCAATGACAGTTATTTAAAGATTGCCCGGTCAAGCCGGGCAATGACAGAAAAAAGGTAAACCGTGCAATGACAGAAAAAAGGTAAACCGTGCAATGACAGAAAAAAGGTAAGCCGGGCAATGACAGTTTTGCTGGCATTGCTATGGAATTGTAAAAATTAAAATGCACATCAAAATAATTTTTTTTAGACAGAATACATATCCTGATGTATAATCAATCTTAGCCTTTTAGACTTTCTTATAAAGACAAACTCAAAGGAGAATATTTTATCATGAAAGAAAAAACTGTTTTAAATACCGAAAAACGCAAGAGCCTTGTGATTCGGCTTGTTCTTTTTGTAGGGCTTTCAATTGTGTGTTTTAATTTTCTGCAGATTGTTATAACAGGAGAAATTACAAAAAAATCCACACTTGAGGATTCTGCGAACGACTACGCAGTTGTGGCGGCGGCTTATTCGCAGGTAATTTCAGAAAAGATAGAAGCCTATTTCTATGCCATGAATTTCTATGTGAATTCGGACATGGCTCTGGAAGGAACTTTTGACGAAATGCGCCAATGGCTTGTCTCTCAGGAAGATCAGCGTATATCCGAGTTTGACTACATAATGCTTGCAGGCCCGGACGGAACCGCCTATACAGACACAGGAAAAACCATTGATATTGCCGATCGTCCTTATTTCAAGGCGATAATGCAGGACGGAAAGACGAGTTTTATTGATGATCCTGTGGTTTCAAGAACAACGGGGCAGTCTGTAATTCACGTAACACGCGCGATTGTGCGCAACGGAAAAAACATAGGTCTTTTTTCGGGAGTAATGCAGTCAAAGCATTTGGGCGAGATTATCAGCAATATAAAAGTTGGAAACACAGGATACGCATTCGTTCTTGCCGATGACGGAACTGTAATCTCCCATCCGAACAAGGACTGGATAAATAAGCGCAACTTCCTTACAGGCTATTCTGTAGGACACGAGGACATGGGCGAGCTTGCCCAGCGGATGGTGGACGGCGAAACAGGGCACGCCTGGCTAAAAGGAATTTATGACGACCTTGAATTTGTAAGCTTTACGCCGGTAGAAGGCACTTCATGGTCAATGGCAGTTTCAATTCAGCAGAAGGAAATATATTCTTCAATTTCTTTAATGATGGGGCAGATGGCTTTGCTTTCTCTTATAAGCGCGATTCTTCTTGTAAGCATAGCAGGCTTCCTTATGTACCGCGCAATAAAACCATTGAAAAAACTTGACGGGGCAATAACAAAAATCGCTTCTGGCAACGCCGACCTTACACAAAGAATTGAAATAAATTCCAACAACGAAATCGGATTTGTTGTAAAAGGATTCAATAAATTCGTTGGCAAGCTGCATGAAATCATTTCCGATGTAAAAACTTCCAAAAGCGAGTTGAGCAATGCCGGCGAAGTTCTTGAAGAAAGCACTCAGGACGCAACCAGCGCTATTACGCAAATTATTGCAAACATTGGAAGCGTAAGAAATCAGATTGTTAATCAAAGTTCAAGCGTTGAAGAAACTGCTGGAGCTGTAAACGAAATCGCTTCAAATATTTCTTCACTTGAAAAAATGATTGAAAATCAAACCGCCGGCATAACACAGGCATCTGCCGCAGTTGAAGAAATGCTTGGTAACATTTCTTCTGTAAATAAGTCGGTTGACAAGATGGTCTCTTCTTTTGAGGAGCTTCAGTCGGATACTCAAAATGGTTTTTCAAAACAGCAGATTGTAAACGAGCAGATAGAAAAGATTGAAAAACAGTCCGCTATGCTAAAAGAAGCGAACGCAACAATTTCTTCAATCGCAAGCCAGACAAATCTTCTTGCCATGAACGCCGCAATCGAGGCCGCGCACGCAGGCGAAGCCGGAAAAGGATTCAGCGTTGTTGCAGACGAGATCCGCAAGCTTTCTGAAACTTCTACTGCGCAGTCAAAGACAATTGGTTTGCAGCTGAACAACATTCACGAATCTATAAACGAAGTTGTATCTTCTTCTGCGGAATCCAGTGTCGCATTTGAAAGCGTTTCAAAGAAAATCAAGGACACAGACCAGCTTGTTCTTCAGATAAAATCGGCAATGGAAGAACAGGCGGAAGGCTCTAAGCAGATAAACGAAGCTCTTCATTCTATGAACGACAGTTCTTCTGAAGTGCGCAACGCATCCTCTGAAATGTCTGCCGGAAACCAGGCGATTCTTGAGGAAGTAAAACGGCTTCAGGATGCCACAATGGTTATGAAGGAAAGCATGGACGAAATGGAAATCGGCGCAAAGAAGATAAACGAAACAGGAGCCGCGCTTGGCGAAATATCTTCAAAGGTAAAAGGTTCCATTTCAAAAATTGCGGATCAAATTGACCAGTTTAGCGTTTGATTTTTAAGCCCCTGTCATAAAACTGTGTAAATGGCAGGGGGCATGCAACTGTTTTTAGCCATCGTAAGGGCTCATCGGCTTTTGATAAAACAACTGCAAAATTTTCAGCCCAATGCTAACAAAGTTGACTTTGCCGTGCTTGGCATCGTAATCTGTTGCAAAGTTTCAATAGATTATCGGGTCAAGCCCGATAATGACATTAAATTATAAAATTCGAAATTAAGGGTATTTAGTCTTTCTGTTCCTAGCTGTCTGATAAAAATAATGTTAAAACTCCGGCGGACATAAAAAGTCCATCTTTTGTTTTGTGCGCGGATGTGTAAAAGAAAGTTCCGAGGCGTGCAGCAATAGTCTTTCGCCTTTTTCGCAGCGGCCGTAAAGTGTATCTCCTATGATTGGAAGCCCGAATCCGTGGATGTCTGCCGCCGCAAGTCTAAGCTGGTGTGTGCGTCCTGTGTGCGGAATAAAGGTTACCCTGGTTACGGGGCGCCGGCTTTTGTCCGGAGCGGTGTAGTATTCAACGTTTTCTATCTGCCACTGTGTGACTGCGCTTTTGCCGTTTTCTCTGTCCCATATTTGATGAGGCCTGTTCTCTATATCCAGACGGAAAAACAGTTCCATAGTTCCGCTCTTTTCTATTCCCTTTTTTGCAAGAATTCCGTCTATGAGGGCAATATATTTTTTGTGAACTTCCCTTGCTTCAAACTGGCGGTTTAATTCTCTGTGCGCTTCTTTTGTAAAGGCGAGCACTAAAAGTCCGCTTGTTTCCATGTCCAGTCTGTGCACTGAAGGCTGTTCTATGCAGTCTGGAAAAAGTTTTTTTACTCTGTTTACTATGCAGTCCTGTTTTTCCGGGCCTCGTCCGGGAACGCTCAAAATTCCGCTTTGTTTGTTTACTACTATTATGTCGCTGTCGCGGTATAAAATTTCAAGGCCTAAGATTGCTGGAAGAACAAGGGAGCAGCGGCTGTCGCAGGGCGGGTAAAGCTCTGTTTTTTTGCCGGGATGTTCAATCTGTGCTGTTTTGCCTTTTAGGGCAAAATGTATTTTTGTTTCTGCCATGCTGAGAGGAACAAGCGAGTTTTTAAAGGCGTAGCTTAAAAGTTTTGGAGCGCAGCAGTCGCCTGTTCCTGTGGGCGGAAGTTTTTTTGTCTTTTGGTAATCTATAATATCTAAAAGCTTGCGCTCTTTTTTGTCTGCGCAGCAGAATGAGTATCTGTCAAAAACTTTTAAAAGAGAAGCGTCGCAGAGTTTTTCGCGCTGTTTTTTTAATTCTGCTTGCTTTTGAGGCAAAACCTCTTTTTTTATTTTGTCCGTAAGCTCGTGAATTTCAAGGTCGTTTTCTTCCAGGGCCTTTTGAATCTGCTCGTTGGAAACTACTGGCTCAACAAAGATTCCCGGAAGCTCGCCTCTTAAACTGCAGCTTATGCCCGAAACTGCAATCAGATTTACAAATTCGCCTTCTTTTGCGTCTGTTTTTTTGCAGACGAGCACACCGAGCATCACGAGAGAACTGTTCCGTTCGTCAGAAGGTTTTGAGTTGCGGAGCAAAGTTATCGAGCCGCCGCCGAGTTTTTTCAAGATGTCTAAAACTACGCCGGCGGCTTTTTCTTGTTCAAATGGAGGAAACAACTTTATTTTTTTAAGAGGGCTGCAAACGGATTATAGGTATCTCCGTCGTCAGAATCTTGAGATTCAAGATATGTTTCTGCTTCGCTGTCCTGTTCTGCCGAAGTTGCCGGAGAAAGAGATATTCTCTTGTTTGCGGCATCGATTTTTTGAACAACTACGTCAAATTCTTCTCCAACTTTAAACTTTTTGCTCAAGTTTGTTGTTGCGCTTACGTCTTCGATTTCGCTTATATGGACAAGACCGTCGATTCCTGGCAAAAGGTTTACAAAAAGACCGAAGCCTGTGATGCGTGCGATTTTTCCGCTTGTTTTCTGTCCTGGCTTTAGATTTTCTGTTACGCTTTCCCATGGATCTTTTTCGAGGGCTTTAAGGCTCAAGCTTACCTTTGAGCGGTCTGGATGCTGCGTGTTCCAGTCTGCCTTTATTATTTTTGCTTCGATTTTCTGTCCGACACTCAAAAACTCAGAAATGTCATTTACGCGCTGGTGGCTGATTTCGCTGATTGGAAGAAGAGCCTGAAAACCGTCAATATCTACGAATGCTCCGTAAGACTGGATTGATTTTACTGTTCCGCTTACGATGTTTCCTTCGCTTAGTTTTCCTGAAAGCGCATTTACCTTCGCATTTTCTGTTTCTTCTTCGAGCTTCCTGTTGGAAACAATGATGTTTTTTCCTTCATTTTTGAATTCGCTGATTAAAAATGTCATTGTTTTTCCAATGTATTCTGAAGGCTCCAGACGGTTTTTGTAGCCCATTTGGCTGTAAGGGCAGAATGCGCGTGTCTGTCCGAGTTTTACTTCAAAACCGCCTTTGATTTCTTTTTCTACGTGTCCTTCGACTGGAAGCGCGTTATTGAAAGCGTTTTCGAGAATCTGGAGCCCTGCGTTTTCGCCTTTGATTTTTGTCGTAAAGTGGAGTTCATCGCGGCTTGAGCCTACAAAATAGACTTTTACCTTGTCGCCTTCTTTTACAGTGCAGTTTCCGTTTTCATCGGTAAAATCTGCCTTGTCTACAAAACCCTCGCTTTTTAGTCCGAGGTCAATAAAAACTGTGTCGCCAGAAATCTGCACAACTGTTGTTTCGATTTCATCGCCTGTATTGAATTGCGTCATTTTTTTGCTTTCCTTTTTAAATTTGTTTTTTTTTAGTTTGAATGTCGGTTTTTTATTGTGCGCTCCTGCGCACGACCTGCCACTAT
>NZ_DLLH01000069.1:14947-23649 GCF_002476655.1 Treponema sp. UBA7567 | reverse complement strand
ACTCTTTTTTTTATTGTGCGCCTCTGCGCACGACCTGCCACTATGTGGCAGGGATTGTAGGGGCGGCGCGGCCGTTCGCTTGCGAATGAAACCCCGAAAAGCCCGGTTTTTGCGAAGCAAAAAGCCACCCGAATTTCAAAGCTGCTTCCATTCTATAATCAAAATGATTTTTGTTCAAACAGTCCGTTTATAAGATTGTAGGCAACTGAGCCTGGAGGCGGAATTTTGGGGAGCTTGTCTAAGTCAAACCATTCTGCCTGCTTGAGTTCTTCTTCCTGTATTTTTATTTCGCCGCTTTCCCATTCGCAGTAAAAAGCGAGCATAAGCTGGTCTGGATAAGGCCATGCCTGGCTTCCTGCATAGCGGATATTTTTTACATTTAGACCGGTTTCTTCTTTTACTTCGCGGACAACTGTCTGTTCGATTGTTTCGCCTGTTTCGACAAATCCTGCAATGCACGAAAAAACGCCGTCGTTTCTGTTTTTGTGTTCTGCAAGAAGAATTTGCTTTTCTTTTTGGACTACGATTATTACGGCTGGTTCAAGCTGCGGAAAGTATTGCCGGTCGCAGTTTGGGCAGAACTTTGCGACAAAATGCTCGTCGTCTTTGAGCGGAAATCCGCAGTACGAGCAGAATCTCTTGTTTTTTCTAAAATTTAAAAGTCCTTTAGCACGCGAAGCCTTTGTTATTATTGAAGGATTTTGCCTTGATTCCCAAAAATAAGAGCGGAGCGCAATTTCCTGGCAGCTGGCAGGAACAGGACAGTCTTTTTCGAGCTCGACTGCCGAAAAATCGTATTCTTCATCGTTAAACCAGTCCGAAGCTACGTTTAGCTCAAAGCATCTTCTTAAAACATTTTCGTCTGGAAGATTGTTGTTTTGCAGGATTATGTTGTTTCCGCAAAAAATAAAATGGTCTTTAAGGTAAGATGTCAATTTTTTAGAAATTAGTGCCATATAAAAATAATATCACGGAAATTTGCCGCAGTGTAGAAAAAATTTATTGGAGCGCATTTTATTTTCTAACCGTCCCTGCACAGTTCCGCTTTTGCTCCATCCGCCATAAGGCGGACGCTTTCGCGCTGTTCCGGCACGGGCTAAGTTTTTTTTAATCACTCCATAAGTTTTACTGTGCAGCCGATTTTTGCTTTTATGCTTTTTAAAGTTGAGCTTGTCTTCTGCCCTAAGTCTATGTATTCGCCTTGGTATGAGCCTGAATGATAGTCTGAATAAAGGTCGCCGCGTCCGTTTTTTATGTTAAAAAGCGTTTCTAGTCCAAGATTTAAGTCAAAGCGTTTTGAAAGGCTTAGCGCTGTGTCTAAATTTATTTTTATGCTGTTAAAATACGAAATCTGTCTTTGCCTGTAGCGCTTCTTATACATTATCTTTGTGGATTTGTCCTGGGCGTAGTGTGTGTCTATTGAATAAAAATAACTTACTGGCGAGGCAAATAGCGAAAGCGCAAATTCGATTTTTTGCTCAGGCCTCAGCCTGAATTTAATTCCTGTCCACGAAAAAAAAGTGTGCCTTAAATAATCGATTTGCGCAAGCTTTGAGGTTTTTCCAGTTTCTGGATTGTAATACGGATAGTGTTTTGAAGAACTGTCATGCCACCAGTGCCTGCAGTCTTCGCTGTACCAGCCTTCTGCTCCTTTTTTTCTGTAAAAGGAATCGCAGCTGTATTCTGCGCTTAAAACTGGCGAAACTGTAAAATCTTTTGCTGCTTTTATGTCGTAAAAAAAACTTACTTCCGTCGAGTAATATTTCTTTGAAAAATTTGTTCCTTGCGAATAAGTTGTCTTCATCGAATAGTCGTTTGGGTTGAGCCAGTCAGAATCCCGCATTTGTCCGGAGTTTACATTTTGCGGCGCGGTCTCAAAATCTGCATTTAAGTTAAAGTTCTTAAACGCGGTTTTTAATTCTGCTCCATAAATAAAAAGTTTTCGTTCCCATTCGAGAAGGCTTATTTTTTTGTCGGAAGGAGAGCTATAGTAAAGCGTTTCTTCGAGAACGCCGTTTGCAAAGCCTGCGTATGGTTCAATTTTTATAAAGCTTTCTTTTTTTTGTGCGCAGATTGGCATTAAAAAAAACGTAATATATAGAAGAACATAGCTTGTTTTTTTGAAAGCGTGCATAATTTAATATATCAAAAATAATCGTTTATTGTAAAATTCATTTTTTACCGATAAAATGGTATAAATAAATTATAATGTCGTTTTTTCGGCAGTTTTTTTACAGAGGTTTTTTATGATTAAGGAATTTTTGCCTTACGATAAAGTTAGAAATGATGCCATAAAACTTGGCCATAAAATTTTGCAGGATGGTTTTGTTCCGGACATTATTTATACTTCGCTTCGTGGCGGAGCTTATATGTCGAACGTTATAAGTGAGTATTTTAAGCTCGCTCTAAAAGGCAAAAAACCTGTTTTGTATGCGGCTGTTGTTGCCCGCTCTTATACAGATATTAAGGAGCACGATTGTGTTCGTATTGACGGCTGGACTTATTCTCCTGAGTATCTTCGTCCTGGAGATAAAATCTTGCTTGTTGACGACATTTACGATTCTGGCCGCACGCTCAACTTTTTGGTTGAGGCATTGCTCGAAAAAGGTGTTCCGCGCGGCGATATAAAGGTTGTTGTTCACGATTATAAAAATTTTACATATAAAGAAACTCTTCCGATTAAGCCTGATTATTGGTGCCGTAAATTCGACATTAACAGCGAAAGCGATGACCGCTGGATTCATTATATGAGCCACGAGCTTGTAGGCTTAAAGCCGGAAGAACTTGAAAAGCATTACTACAGTCAGGATCCGGAATTAAAAGAGATTTTGAGCCCGTTCTTTAATTAAAGCAGATAAGGCTTTTTGCAAAGGTCTTGCCAAAAAATCTGTGTTAGCTGAATGAGAGATTTTTTATGAAGAAAAAGTTGGTTTTTACATTTTTTATTTTCAGTTTTTCAGTTTTTTGTTTTGCTCAAAGGATTATTTCGCCTGTCGCTGGAAATTTTTGCAACAAACAGCCGCTTGTGCTTGATGTCAGCGACGGCGCGGAGTGCTTTTATTCTCTTTCTGGAACAGATCCTCTTACTTCTGGCTTTGCTTATGACGGGCCTGTTTTGATTGATGCTTCTGGGCGCATAAATTTAAAAATAACTGCAATCCGTGGTGATTTAAAAGAAGAAATTGAAATAAATTACAATGTTCAGGAGCAAAATCCGTTTGAAGAAACTTCAGAAAACTTTTCTTTTATTAAAAATTGTGTAAATTCTGGCGTTTATTCGTATGAAAACGATAAACCGCTAGAGATTCCTTCTTCGTTTAGTTATTGCTTTGATGATGACAGGATTTTTTTAAAAGGCCAGAAACTTGTTCTTGATACGGAAAACTGCCTTTCAAGATATTTGCCGTGTCTTGTTTCTGATGGAAAAAATGAATGGCGTTTTGTAATTTTTATTTCTGGAAACCAGATTGGAACGCTTTCAAAATATTCAATTCCTTTTGAATTTAAAGACTGGAACAGTTTTTGCTTTACCGGCGAAAAACTTATATGGCAGCTTGATAACGGAGACTGGTCTGCTTCTAAGATTCCTGTAAACATTGACCGCAGCGCAAAGCATACTTTAAGATGGCAGAGCGTTGCCTTTGAAGCTGGAAACCCGGTCCAGTCTTTTGTAATTCCTGCAGAGCCTGAGATTGTTGTAAACGAAAAGACTGACAGTGCCGTAAATTTTTCGATTGACGGAGATTTGCGCTACAGAATGGAAATTGTTTCGACTGGCGTAAAAAATCAGCCGGAAAAAATAAACGGTCTTTTTACTTCTGCAACCTTTGACACTTTTGAAGGCGACTGCATTTCCGGGACTGCGGCTTTTGCTTTTTATGCTGACGGCGTTTTTTTGGGAACAAAAGAAAAAGAATTTTCTATAGATAAAAAGCCTCCTCATTCTCCTGAATTTAATGCGAATACAAAAAAATTTTATTCCAGGAACCCTGTTGAGCTTTCTATAAAAACTGAAGAAGGCGCAGAAATTTTTTATGCGGTAAGCAAACCTCTTAAAATTTCTGAGACTCTCGCTTCAAGTGCGCTTTCTGTGGATTCTCCTGAATTTCTTGAAGTAAAGGCTGACAAATTCGAAAAGTATTCTGATTCGTTTATGCTTGGAAGCATTGACGGCGCTGTTGTTTTTTACAAAGTTTGCGCATTTGCAAAAGACAAAAAAGGAAATGTGAGCAATTGCTCCGAATTTAGTGTAGTTATTGACGAAGATAATTATTATCTTGATTCTTCCGAGATTGCCGGCGGTTTAGAAAATGCAGTTGATGAGGATTGTGACGGAACTGCCGAAAATCCTTTTAGGAGTTTTGAGCAGGCCTTAAAGGTTTTAAATTCCAGAAGATTTACTAAATTTTATGTGAACGGAACTTTTAAGCTTCCTTCTGGCGAAACCGTAATTTCTTCCAACTGTATGTTTTTGGCGCAGAAAAATTCTCAGATAGTTGTTCCTTCTGACGCAAATATCGTCGTGCGCAACGCAAGTTTTGAAGCGGACAACCTGCTTTTTAGGAAAAACCGCGAAAGCAACTGCGCGTCAAATTCAAAATTCTTTGTTTTGGAAAACTCGACAGCGCTTTTTAAAACTTCTGAATTTGCCGGCATTTTTGAAGAAAACGGAATTGGCTTTGACTGTAAAAATTCTGTGGTTGAATTTGACGGCTGCGGTCTGACTATGCAGTCGGATTCTTATGTTTGCGCATTGAGCGGACTTGATTCAAAAATTGCTGTAAAAAATAGCCGTATTTCGGCAGTTTCTCAGACTGCGGTTAATTTTTCTCTCAACGGCGGACAGTTTGACTTGACAGATTGTTCTTGCCGTGTAACTGCCCATCTTGGACGAATTGCCGAGCTTTGCGCGGTAAATGCAAGCCTTTCAAAAAATTCCTACATAGGCAGTTTGGAAAAAAAAGTACGTGGAATTGTTCCTGTTTGGAGCGACAAGGATTCTAAAATTTTACAGAATATTGAAAATTCTTCGAGCGGATTTTAACAACGCTTTTATTTTTGCAGGTTTGGAATAAAATGATTTTGACTTGTGGTTTAGACGAAGCCGGCCGCGGACCTCTGGCAGGTCCTGTTTCTGCTGGCGCGGTAATTTTGCCAAGGAATTTTCCGTTTGAAATTTTAAATGATTCAAAAAAAATGACGGAAAAAAAGCGCGAAGCGGCGGAAAAACTTATAAAAGAAAAATCGTGCTGGGCTGTTTCCTTTGTTGATGAAAAAAAAATTGATGAAATAAATATTTTACAGGCAAGTATGCTTGCAATGAAAAATGCTTATGACGAAATGCTTAAAAAACTGCCTCTATGGCTGGAAGAAAACGGCTTTAATTTGTCAGAAAAAATTGAAATTAATGCAATTGCTGACGGAACTAAGTGCCCTGAAGTTTCGTGCGTTGTAAGGTGTGAGCCTAAGGCTGACGGAAAATACTGCGAAGTTATGGCGGCTTCGATTCTTGCAAAGGTTGCACGCGACAGGCTTATGCTTGAATACGATAAAAAATATCCTGAATACGGTTATGCCAAGCACAAAGGTTACCCGACAAAGGCGCATCGCGAGATTTGCAGAAAAATCGGGCCGAGTCCGATTCAAAGATTGAGTTTTAAATTCTAAGTTATAAAAATAACATAAAATAAAAGTCTGTTGATTTTATAGTTTAAAAACTTTATAGTTATTTGATATTACATTTTTAAGGAAGGAACTTATGGGTATCCGCGGGGAACTTTATACTACAGAAGTCGTTTTAGACAATCGTTCATATTTTTTCAACGTAAAGGAGAACCGCAGCGGCGACATCTTCCTTCAGATTGTTGAAAGCAAAAAAGGCGACGGCGCAGATTTTGACCGTCTTCAGATTTCTATTTTTCAGGAAGACATGCAAAAAGTTCTTGGTGGACTTGATTCTGCCTTGAGATTTATCGACAAAGAACAGAAAGCACGCAAAAAGGCCCGTGCAGAAAAAAAAGCTCTTAAGGCTGAAAAATACGGACCTAAGTCTGAAAAACGCATTTACCGCAAAAAAGGCGAAGAAGACAAACGCCTTCCTGACGGCATTAAGCGCACTGGAAAAGTAATTCACATAAAATCAAAGACAGAGCCTGCTGCAGACAACTCTTCTGATTCAGAATAAAAATAATGTAAATATTAGGTTCAATTTCGAGTTTTAGATTTTACTGTCATTGCCGTGCTTGACACGGCAATCTTGCCTAAAAAAGCGCAAGGGATTATCGTGGCAAGCCCGATAATGACAAGAAAATTCAAGAAATCATAAAACTCGACATTCCAATCGGGCGCGGTGAATGTTGCCCTAAAAATCTACAGAAAATCTTTGCAGATATCTTCGACCGCAACAAAAAGTTTTGCGATTGCGTCTGGAGTTGTGAGCGGACCAAAACTAAACCTTACAGCCGTGTCCTGAATGTCGCGGCTTATGTTCATTGCGGCTAGAATCGGGCGGTTTTGCTTTTTTGCCGAGCATGCGCTTCCTGTCGAAATGCAAAAACCTTTTGCATCGAGTGCGCGTACCATAACGTTTCCTGGAATTCCTTTGAACGCGGCTTGAAGAACATACGGGCTGAAAAGTTTTTGCGTGCTGTCAGATGTGTCGGCGCGAATGGCTGGTACGAGCGTGCAGTTTGGGAGCGATTTTAGCGATTCGATGAAGTTTTTTACGGCTGTCTTTTGTTCTTCAAAGTTGAGAGGCACGTAATATTTTTCGAGGCATTTTGCAAAGGCGATTGCGCCGAAGAGATTTTCTGTTCCTGAGCGGATGTTTTTTTCCTGGCCGCCGCCTGTTAAGAAAGGCTTTATGTCTTTTTTTAAAACCAGAATTCCAATTCCTCGCGGACCGCAGATTTTATGTGCGCTTAAGGCAGCGCTGTCTATTCCCGGATAGTTGAGGCTGAGAGGAATTTTTCCTGCTGCCTGAACGCAATCAACGTGAAAATGCGGCCGTCTTTTTCCTTCTGTTTTTTCTGTAATTTTGTCTGCAATCTCGTAAATCGGCTGTATGCAGCCAGTTTCGTTATTTACCGCCATTACTGTTACGTAAAGTATGTCGGAAGTGATTTTTTCTGCGATTGAATCTGCGCTTATAAAACCGTTTTTGTCCGGGTTTACGGTGATTATTTCAAATCCATGTTTTTTTAAGATGGCGGTCTGTTCTCTCAGTGCAGGGTGTTCGATTCCGCTTATGATTATGCTTCCCCGTTTGCCTTGAGAGTCGGCTTCGCGGTTTAAAAGCGAAAGCAGAGGAATGTGGTCGCTTTCTGTTCCACCGCTCGTGAAAAAAACTTCTTCTGGTTTTACACCGATTACTTTTGCTGCAAGTGTGCGTGCGTTTTCAAATGCAATCCGCGCCTTTTGTCCTTCGGAGTGTACGGCAGAAGGATTTGCGCCGGCTTCGAGGGATTCTTGCAATGCCTGAGTTAAAATTTCAGGGTCGGCTGGAGATGTTGCCGCCCAGTCAAAATATTTTGAAATATCCATTTTTATTTATTCTCACTTTTTACAGAACCGAAAGAACGTCTTTTTCATCGGCTTCTGTTATGACAGTTTCTCCGACATCTTCCTGCAAAACGAAGCGCACTTTGCTTGAAGCATTTTTTTTGTCTTTTTTCATTGCCTCAAAAAGCGAGAGCGCGGCTTCTTTTTCCGAAGCGAATTTTCCGTTGAGGGCAGAATGCAGAGGCTGAGTTTCCCATCCGAAAGAAGAGAGAACTGTTTTTACTGTCTGAACGTAATTTTCTGTGCACAGTCCTATTTTTTTTGAAAGTTCTGCTGCACGGGCTATTCCCCAGGCAACTGCATCTCCGTGGCTTACTTTTCCAAGTCCTGCTCTGGTTTCGAGCGCATGTCCAAAAGTGTGTCCGAGGTTTAGCTGCATGCGGATATTTTTTTCGGTTAAATCCTGTTCAACTACAGCGGCCTTTGCATTTACACAAATTTTTATCATTTCTTCAACGAGCGGATCTTTGCGGTTTTGCAGAATTTCTGGTTTTGAAGCGAGTTTTCCAAAAAGTTCCTTTGAATAGAGAAGGGCGGTCTTTACTACTTCTGCCATTCCACTGAGGTATTCGTTTTCTGGAAGCGACTGAATGAATGAAGGAATTATGTGAATTTTCTGCGCTGGAAAGAAAGAGCCTATCATATTCTTGTATGAATCAAAGTCGCAGCCTGTTTTTCCTCCGATTGCAGCGTCGACCATCGAAAGAAGAGTTGTCGGTACAAGTTCGCATGTTGCGCCGCGCTTAAAGATTGAAGCGGCAAAAGCTGTCATGTCGGTAATTACGCCGCCGCCGATTCCTGTAAAAACTGCGGAACGTTTTGCGTTTGAGTCGATTGCGGCCTTGCATATTGCGAGAACGCTTTCGATTGTTTTAAATGGTTCTCCGCTGCCCAAAATCAAGAGAATGTCTTTTCCTCTTGTGCCGGTAAAACCGTTTTCGATTTTTGGCTGGCTGTAGTTTTCTCCGCGGAAAAAATTTATAAACGGCTGCATTTGTTTTAGCGAAGCTACATTTGTGTCTGTCACAAAAATCCGTTGAGGAGAGTCTTCTTTTTCTGATGAATAAAAAATAGAATTTAAATCCGGCTCTCCGCCGTAAAAACGTATAAAAGTTCTGTCAGTGCCTGGATGCACTGGCGGG
>NZ_DLLH01000069.1:0-14933 GCF_002476655.1 Treponema sp. UBA7567 | reverse complement strand
TTTCTTCAAACTGCATGATTTTCTATTTTATCGAAAATCGCTTTTGTTTTAAAGTAAAATTCTAATACGTTTTGTCTGTCATGTTTTCAAATTCGGAAATATTTTTCTGAACACGCGCAATTTCCCGGTTTAAAATCTTTTCGTAATTTAATTTTCCGTTTCCAATTCTTTCGCGTTCGTCTTCCCAGTTTTGAATGTCTGTTAAGGTTAAAAACTGAAACCTTTTTACGTTTGCTTTTTCTGCCCAAAGCTTTGCTTCCTGCCAGTAGTAAAGTCCTGCCTGATAGCAACTGAGTGTTTTCTGTAAATTTTCAATGTAAATGTCTTTCCATGGCGCGTCGTAAAATTTTACGTTTTTTTTGTCGTAAATTCTTCCGAGCCTCATATGCTGCTCAATAAGTTTTAGGTTTATGTGCATCATAAAAAGATAGCGGTATTTTTCCCAATCTTTTTCGTTGTCGATTTTTACATTTGCATAGAGCGGATTGCAAAAATCGGCCTTTACGGCCTGCTCAAGCCAGTAAATGTTTTCCATGACATCGTCTGGATACTGCTGGTAATGAACATGAAAAAGTTTGTAATAATCTTCTTTGTATTTGACCATGTAGGCAGAAGATTTTTGAGGTGAGAATATAAAAAAACTGGCCGCAAAGAAAACTAGCGCAAAAAATCTTTTCACGTTTTTATTGTCGGCATTTTTTTTGTGAGTTTTTACAGCAGTTTTGAAAGTTCCTGCCAGATTTGCGCGCTTACCTCTTCTTTTGATTTTGATGCATCCAGACGGACGATTTTCATTCCTGTGTTTTTTGCTTCGTATTCGTCCATAAGCTTTTCGTAACGTTCTTCTGTCGCCTTTAAAAAGTCTATTTTTTCGTAAATTTCACGTTCTCCGCGGGCATCGACTCTTTTAAGGCTGATTTCTGGAGAAATTTTAAAAAAGAAAAGAATTTGCGGAAGCGGGAAAGTCGAATTTAGAAGGCGAGGAAGCTCTTCTCCGCAGGTTACGCTTTGGTATGTCAGACTCGAAAAAAAGTATCGGTCGCTTATGACGATTTTTCCGTCGGAACATTTTTTTTCGATTCCGCAGTTTGAGCCGCTTTTTCCCCAAAGATGTTCTGCGCGGTCTGCCGCAAAAAGGTATGCGCTTGTCCGTGGATCAAGTTCAACATTGCCTTTTAAAACAGTTCTTAAGAATTTTCCTACAGGTGAGTCTGTCGGTTCTGCCGTAAAGAAAAATCTCCCGGCTTCTTTTTTTTCTTTTAAGACATTGATTTGCGTTGAAGTTCCTGCTCCGTCGATTCCTTCAAATACAACAAAATTTTTTAAAATCATAATTCCTGAAAAACTCCAGTTTTTTTTTAGAGCGGTTGTTTTAATTTGTTGTATTGCAATAAGTTAAAACTTGCAGACATTTCTAGGAAAATCAGCTTGAATGAGTTTTTAGATCTGTCCCACTACTAAAAAAATCAAAAATAAAGTAAAGTGTTAGTCTATGGAAAGTTCTGAATATTGAAAAAAATTAAAACTTTCTGAAAGCCATTTTGCCGTTAAAACAGAGACTGTTCAAGTCAGATGAAGTCGAGAATTCTAAAAACCAGCATTGGAAGCATTATTTTTCTCCTGCTCGTAATTGCAGTTATTGCGTTGATTTTTCCAACATACAAAAAAATCAATGCCGCTGTTTCTGTCGGTGTTTTAAAAATTACTCAAAAAATTGAAGAAAAAACGGGAATTGAGATTTCATACGAAGCTCTTTCTCCTTCGATTCTTTCTGGCATCAGTTTAAAAAATATCAATTTAAAGGATTCTGCGACGCAAAAGCAGCTTGTTCAGATTAACAGCGCTGTTCTTTCGTATAATTTTCGTGATTTTTTTTCTAAGCAGCCTTTGAATGCAGTAAAACTTTTGATTTTGGACGGTTTAAAAATTGAATATGATGCCGTAAAAGACGGGGATTTGCTCAAAAATCTTTCTGGAATTTTCGAAAAAAGCGATGATGAAAAAAATCAATCAAAAAAACACAAATCTTCTTCCAAAAAATTTATAATTGACGGAAAAGAAATCAATATTCCTTTTAACATTCAATTTAAAAATATCAGTCTTCATTTTGTCGATTCAAAAAACGATTTTCTTGCAATTGCAAAAACCGTAACTTTTGAACAGTCGCCGCTTGCTAAAAACAGCCTCAAAATAAAAACTTCCGGACGTCTTGAATTTAAATCTGAACTTTTAAAAAGTGATGGCAATCGAAAACTTGTTGCCTGTGGTTTTGAGCTTTCAGGAAACTTTTTTAAAAATCTCGAAGGAAGTTCTTTTCTTTTAAAGCTTTCAGAAATAAACCGCGCCGATTTTACGATTTCTAAAATTGATTTTCTTCTCAACTATGCGGATTCAAAGCTTGCGCTCAGAACGATGCGCTCGGCTTTTCCGTTTTCTGTGCAGCTTGAGGCGAATTTTAAAAATCAGGAGCTTTCGTTTGACGCTCAGTCCAGGAAATTTGAACCTTTAAAACTTATAAAAGTAAAAAATCCATTTCCTCTTTATAAAAAATTTATCGAAACAAAATTTTCTGGAACTATAAAAGCTAAAACTTCGTTTTTGACAAAAGAAGATTTCTTTAATTCTGGATATTTAAAAATTGACGGCGACTGTAATTTTTCTGAAAGAATTGCCGGAAGCCAAGTCGTCCTTTCTTATGATGTTGAATGTAAAAATCAGGTTTTAAAAGTCAATAAATTTGAGGCTGACGGAAAACCTGTAAATTTTGATTTGAACGGCGAGCTCAGCTTAAAAACTCTGGAGCCTTCGTTTGTTTTGAGCATTCCGCGTTTTCAGCTTTCAAATGGCGGAATTTTACAGACTGAACTTTACATAGAGCCTTACAAAAACGGTTTTATGTGCTTTGCTCCGCAGCTTTTTATGGACGAAAAAAGCTTGACTGCCATTCAGTTTACGCTTTTGCCGTCTGAAAAGTCCGTGGATTTTAGCTTTGAATGCGATGATTATTCTCATGCCGAATACGAAAAAAGTGCAAAAATTGTTGCCGAAGGCAGTTTTTTGAACGAGACGGAAAAGTTTTTGCAGGCTTCGGTTTCTATCAGCGATATGTTTTTGGACAGCGTAATCGATGCGGTTGCATTTTTTGTTCCCGAAGAAAAAAAGGCTTTTCTTGCAAATATTTCAAAATCGGCTGGAACTTACATTTTTTCCGACGAAATTTATTTTACGACGGATTTTAAAAGTTTTTCGTTCAATTCGCCTTATTTTCTTTTGGCAAACACAGCAAAGGAAAAACAGCTTCTCACCTTTGCCATTGATGGTTCTTCAGAAACCATAACCTTGAGTTCTCTCGATTTGCAATATGGAAAACAAACTGCGCATGCTACCGCTGGAATTGATTTTTCAAATGGACTTTCTGATTTTAATTTTTATACCGACCTTGTTGTCAATTCTCTGCCTTTTAGTTTTAGAGGCGCGTTTTCTCAGAATTTTTTGAATATTTCGGGCGATTACAATTTTAATGCGGCTTTTTCATTTGAAAAAAATATTTTTGGTTCTGTAGAGTTTACGGCTTTGCCTGTTTCGTTTGGAAAAAATATTTTTTCTACTTCCTTAAATACTTCTTTTTCGTGGAATGAAGTTTCTGGAATTGAAGTTGAAATAAATAATTTTGATATTGATGAGCCTTATGGTTCTCTTCGTTTGCATCCGCACCTTGCTTTTACCGGTTCTGCAAATAAATACGGTTTTGTAATGAACAAGCTCGCATATTCGGATGCGGCTTCTGCTCTTGACGGAAGAATGAATGTAGTTTGGAGCCTTAACGATGGAATTTTTGACTCGATTATAGTCGATTTGAATGCAAAAAGCATTTTAAATTCGGAAAAAATAAGCCTTAATGCCGAAGTCCGCAATCTTGAAAAAAAACTTTTGACTTTGGACAATTTGAAAAACGATTTTTATGTCAGTGCTCAAGGAAATCTTTCTGATTTTCCTGCCGCGAGATTTTTTGCTGACCAAAATTCAACAAACAAAATAAATGCAGAGTTTTCGCTATCTGGAACACCTGCAAA
Source organism: Treponema sp. UBA7567 (assembly GCF_002476655.1). Taxonomy (NCBI): domain Bacteria; kingdom Pseudomonadati; phylum Spirochaetota; class Spirochaetia; order Treponematales; family Treponemataceae; genus Treponema; species Treponema sp. UBA7567. The sequence goes on along the minus strand of NZ_DLLH01000069.1, from coordinate 10,860 downwards.
TCCTTTTGTTTCGCTAAATTTGCAGAGTTCTTCTATAAATTTTGCCGGTTATCCATGCGTTTTTTCAGGAAATGCTGTTTATGACGATACAGGACTTTCTGTTTCAGAACTTAACGCTGGCTGGGGAAAATTTTCGCTTTCGGATTTTTTTGCTAACTTTAACTTAAAGAATTTTTCTGGAAATTGTACTGCGGTATTAAAAGGAAATTTTCTTGAACTTGATTTTAACATTCCAGTAAAAAGCTCGATAAATTGTTTTGCCCATGGAAATTCTCCTTTCAAAAATTTTGTTGCGACTGTCAAAAGTGAAAAAATGACAGGTTCTTTTTTCCCGACTGAACAAAAACTCGACTTAAAAATTACAAAAAGCGACGATGTTATAGATTTTGTTTCTGAAAATGGAAGGGGAATTTCTGGAACTTTTGTTGCAGGACAGGTTTTGTCAGTAAAATCCGGACCTGCTTCTCCGCTCAGCTTTAATTTGAACGGTTCTATAATTCACAATCAGCTTGATTTGAACATAAAAAATATAAATGCCGACATGAAGACTTTTTGCCAGGCTTTCAGCATTCCTTTTGTAAGATTTACAGGCGGAAAACTTTCTGGAGCAGTAAAAATAGGCGGTCTTACAACTGACCCGGAATATACAGGTTCCATTGTTATTTTAAATCCTGAATTTTATGTTCCAATAATTTCAAAAAAACTTTTCCGGTCTGAAAAGGTAATTGCGCTTGCTTCTCAAAATCATTTTATCGTAAAGCCGACTTTATTCACCGTAGAAAAAAATTCTGTGAGCGTTGGCTTGAACATTGAGTTTGACCGCTGGAAAATCGGCTCTCTTGACTGTCCGGTTGAAAGCCCTCGAGGTCAGTTTATTCCTGTTGATTTAAAGCTTCCTTTGGTTCATTACAATGGGTTTGCCGCATTTGAAAAATTTTTGGTTCACATGACGACGGATACTGTCGGTTTTTCAGGAAAAATCTTTGGCGAACGTGCAGAAATTGAAATTATCCGTGACGGTTTGAACATGGAGCATACAAAAAAAACGCCTTTTGACTTTCTTGTAGACCTTAAGCTTCAGGTAAAAAATAAAGTTCAAATTCTCTTAAATCCTCTGCTGCGCGGTCTTATTGTGCCTGACAATTATCTTGACCTTTATATTGATACTTCGACGGGCGACCTTTCTGCAAAAGGAGAAGTAAACCTTCGTGGAGGCGAAATTGTCTGGCTCAACAGAAGTTTTTATATGAAGGAGGGAAAAGTTGTATTCAACGAATATAATGAACTTTTTGATCCTCGAATTACTGTTCGCGCAGAAACCCGGGAGCGCGATGAAAACAATAATCAGGTGACAATAACTTTGTCGGCAAGTCAGCAGGCCTTGAGTCAGTTTAATCCTCGCTTTACTGCAACTCCTGCAAAGTCTGAAAACGAAATTATGGAGCTTTTGGGGCAGGTTATTTCTGGAAATTCTGAAAATGTTGCTTCTCTTGCAATGGCAGGCGGAGACTATCTTATGCAGGCAACGGTAATGCGTACTGTAGAGAATACATTGCGTGAATTATTGAATTTTGATATATTTTCCGTTAGAACAAATATCCTTCAAAACGCTGTAAAGCAAAGTCTTGATAAGAATTCTGCCGGCAAGCAGTTATCTTTCAGTAACTTTTTTGACAATTCGGCTGTTTATGTAGGTAAGTACTTTGGTAGTGCAATGTATGTTGATGCTTTAATGCACTGGAGTTATGACGAAACAAAGGCAAAGGACGAAGATTCCGTTCGTGGACTTGTGCTTCAGCCTGAATTTGGTTTTGAAATGTCTTCACCGTTCGTTAATATAAGGTTTGGGGTTTCTCCGGATCTGGAAGCAATCAAAAACAGTCTGTGGATTCCTTCAACGTCTGTTACATTGTCTTGGAAGCACTCATTTTAAAATGTTCATAATAACTGAATATGACTAAATTTCTTGGCAATTGGAGTTAATATGTCTTTCAAGCGTTTTAATTTCGCTTTAATTTTTTGTGCGGCAATCTGCGTTTTTGCACCTTGTTTTGTTTCTGCTCAGGAGAATGACAAAGTAACAGAATCTGATGAAAACTGGTTTTATGGAAAACTTATAAAATCAATTTCTTTTAAGAATTTAAAATCTGTAGATTCAAAAGAGCTTGAAGGCGTAACTAGCGGCTTTATCGGAAGGAAATTTTCCGATGAGGTTTTTGGAAATCTTTTGGACAGAATTTATGCGCTCGATTTTTTTGATGAAATAAATCCTGAGGCTCTTCCGGGCGATGCTAAGAAAAATACAGTTTCGATTGTATTTTCTGTAACTGAGCGTCCTGTTGTAACTAGAATTACATTTTCCGGAAACCGCCAGATTCGTACTACAGAATTAAAAGAGGCAGTTTCGCTTAAAGAAAAAGATATTTTTGTTGAAGGCAAGATGCTTGTCGATGAGCGTTCTGTGCGCGATGTTTATCTTGGAAAAGGTTTTACTAATGCCCGCGTAACTGCAAGCTCAAAGCAGACCCCAAAAGGCGTTGAAGTTAATTTCAAAGTTGATGAAGGCCGTTCGACTGTAATTGCAAAACTGGATTTTCGTGGCAACAAAGTTATATCGAGCAGAACTTTAAAAAGCAAGCTTACGCTCAAAGAGGCAGGTTTAATCAATAAAGGCGCATTCCAGGAATCTGAGCTCGAGGCAGACAAGCAGGCGATTACGGCTTATTACCAGAATTTGGGTTATATAGATGCAGAAGTTATCGATGTTACAAAAGAAACTGCTATAAACGAAAAGAAAAACAGAGATGAGCTTACAATCACATTTGTTATTGTTGAAGGCTCGCAGTATACTTTTGGCGGAATGACTTTTAAGGGAAATATTATTTTTCCGAGCGAAAAGCTTAATTCTTTTGTAAAGCTTAAGACTGGCGCGGTTTATAGTCAGCAGAAATATCAGGAATCGGTTATGGCGATTGCCGATTTATACTACGAAAATGGCTACACTTCAAACCGTTTTCAGCCAATTCCTATGAAAGACACGAACAATAAAGTTATTTCGTATGAATTTCATATTACAGAAAGCGTGCGGAGCCATGTAGAAAGCATTTCCATAAAAGGAAATACGCGCACAAAAGAGGAAATTATTCGCCGTGAAATTCCGATTGAAAGCGGCGACATTTTTTCTAAGGCAAAACTTACTACAGGTCTTAGAAATCTGTACAACTTGCAGTATTTTAGCGCAGTTGTGCCTGACGTTGCGCCTGGTTCTGAAGAAAATCTTGTAAACCTTGTTTTTTCTGTAGACGAGCAATCTACTACTTCTATTGAATTCGGCGTTACTTTTTCTGGTGTTTCTGATCCGGACGACCTTCCGTTTGCTCTTTTTGTAAAATGGCAGGATTCTAACTTCCGCGGAAGTGGAAAATCTATCAGCGCAAGTTCTACGATTGCAACTGACGAGCAGTCTGTTTCTTTGAGTTTTGGAGAAAACTGGCTTTTTGGAATGCCGATTTCTTCATCAATAAGCACTAGTTTCTCTCATTCGCAGAATACTGCGCTTATGCTTGAACTTGCTGACAACGAAGACAGTTTAAATTCTGACGATTATTACATGGATTATGAACGCTGGGTTTGGAGCCTTGGTTTTTCTCTTGGAAGAAGATGGACTCCAGTCTGGGCTATTCTTTCGCTTTCTGCCGGAATCAACGGAAGTCTTATAAACAATGTTTATGACGAAGTTTATATTCCTGTTGATTCGACTATTGCTGAGTATTCTAACAAATGGGGTTGGCAGAATTCTATTTGGTCTGCTTTTTCTATTGATGACCGCGATATAAATTACGATCCTTCAAAAGGCTGGTTTGCAAGTCAGCGCCTTACCTGGTACGGGCTTATGCCTTTTGAAACAGAATTCTTTTTGCGTTCGGATACAAAGGCTGAAAAATACTTTACCCTGTTCAATTTGCCGGTTACAGAAACATGGAACTGGAAAATGGTTTTTGCCGCATATTCCGGTCTGAGCCTTCTTTTCCCGGCGTCTGATTCGGGAATTGGAAATTCAAGCAAAGTTTACATTGACGGTATGTTTAACGCCCGCGGATGGACAAATATCTATAATAAGCACAGAGGCCGTGCGCTTTGGAGCAATATTCTTGAATTACGTATGCCGATTGTTCCTGGAGTTTTGGCAGTAGACTGGTTTGGTGACGCTGCTGTAATAAAGAATTCGCCTTATGAACTCTTTACAAATACAGGAATTTCGGACTTTTACTTTAGTACAGGTCCTGGACTGCGTTTTTCAATCCCTCAGTTCCCATTGCGTCTGCTTTTTGCAAATACATTCAAAATGGATGAGAATTATAACGTAACTTGGGAAAATAACTGGAAATTTGTACTTTCATTCAATATTACGAATAAATAATTGCGTTTTGAGGTTGTTTTAAAATGAAAAAAATTGTTTTTGGTTTTGTTTTTTCTTTTTTCGTTGTTTTTGGACTTTCTGCCCAGCAGATTACGCGTTTTGGTGTTGTTGATACTGCCAGAGTTTATCAGGCATATTTTAGAAATTCGGCTCCAGTTCGCAATTACGAGTCTAAAAAAGCCGAATTCCAGACCGAAATTAACAAACGGACAGAAGAAATTCAAAATCTCAAGAATCAAAAAGTTGATTTTCAGAAAAACAATAATTCTGCAGCGGTAAGCCGTCTTGATGCAGAAATTACCAGAAAAACAGACACTCTTACGGAATATACGAACGCAAAAAATGTTGAGCTTGAATCGCTCAAAAAAAATCTTCAGAATTCAGATTCTTTTTACAAAAAACTTTATGGCGTTTTGGAAAAAGTTGCAGAAAATGAAGGTTATTCGATGATTTTGAGTTTGCAGCAGGCGAATGCTGTTTTGTGGTATAGCCCTTCGGTTGATATTACTGAAAAAGTTATTGCCGAATTAGGAATATAACACAAAATGCCAAAAGACAAGGTTGTTGCAGGAAAAATTCAGAAACGTTCCGAAAGCGCAGAATTGACACCGCTCATGGTTCAGTACCAGAGCATAAAAGATGAATATCGCAACGAAGTTCTGTTTTTTCGTCTAGGCGATTTTTACGAGATGTTCAATGAAGACGCCTTGGAAATTAGCCGTCTTTTAAATCTTACACTTACTCATCGTGCACAGCATCCTATGTGCGGAATTCCGTATCATGCCGCAAAAATTTACATTGCACGTCTTTTAAGGCTTGGAAAAAAAATTGCAATCTGCGAGCAGGTTGGAGAAATCGGAAAAGGCAAGACAATTGCCGAGCGAAAAGTGATAGAAATCATAACCCCGGGAACTGCGATTGAAAGTGAATATCTTGAAGGCGGCGTAAATAATTATCTTGCATGTTGCGCGGTAAAAAAAAATGAAGTTGGCTTTGCCTATATTGATGTTACTACTGCCGATTTTTACGCNNAACAAGCTGGAATAAAAAAGAAATGGCGGATAATTTTGCAAAGGAACTCGGCCGTTCCAATCCTCGTGAGCTTCTTTTGCCTGAAACTCTGCGCTGCGACAAAACAGTTGAAGAAATAATCGCCCAGAATTCAAATATTGCGGTTTCTTATTATCCTGAATGGAATTTTGATTCTTCTCTTTCTTACAAAAGGCTTAACAAACAGTTTGGAACACAGAATCTGCGTTCTTTTAATTTGACCGAAGAAAGTGCGGAAGTTGGACCTGCCGGATTTTTGCTTGACTATCTTATGCGGACAACTTCGACAAATGCTCCTCATGTAAGCGGAATAAAAGTTTACCGTGACTGTGAATACGTCGTAATGGATGATTCTTCCCGCCGAAATCTTGAAATTACGGAAAATTTAAGGGACGGAAGTTTCCAGTATTCACTTTTGGAATGTGTTTCCCATACGCAGACTGCAATGGGCAAGAGGCTCTTGGTAAACTGGCTTAACTATCCTTTGACCGATGCTCAAAAAATTGCTTCCAGACAGGAGCATATTGCTCTTTTTGTAAATAACCGCAGGCTTTTAGATGCAGTTAGGCAGAATTTTTCTTCTGTTCTTGATATTGAAAGGCTTGCTGCAAGAGTCGCAATGGAGCGTGCCCATGCAAAAGACTTGCAGGCTTTAAAATCGAGTCTTTCCGTATGGCTTAAAATCCGCGTTTTGATTGAAGATTATGATTTTTCTGTTTTGCCGGCGGATGAAGCTAAGCAGATAATTGAACTTATTGATTCGGCGATTTTGGAAGATCCGGCGACTTCTATTACGGAAGGCCGGATTATAAAATCTGGCTGGTCAAAAGAGCTTGACCATTGGCGCGACATTCAGTGCAATTTTAACAAAATTCTTGAAGAATACGCCGAAGAAGAAAAATCAAAAACTGGAATTTCTAACCTGCGGATAAAAAACAACAACAATGCAGGCTATTACATTGAAGTTACAAAAGGAAAACTTCAGCAGATTCCTGGGCATTTTATAATGCGCCGTTCTCTTTTGAATGCGGAACGCTATACGACTGAACGGCTTCAAGAACTTGAACACGAATTGAACGAAGCTGGCACAAAAATTGTTCAGATTGAGCGTGATTTATTTATCGAAATACGCTCCCAGATTGCAAAACTTGTTCCGTATCTTTTGCAGACTTCCAGAGAAATTGCATACACAGATGTAAGCTCAGCGCTTGCATATTCTGCCGTTCTTCATGGCTGGATTCGTCCGGCTGTCGATAATTCTACGGTTTTTGAAGTTGAAAATGGACGCCACCCTGTCGTTGAAATGCATCTTCCTGCCGGCGAATTTGTTCCGAATGACCTTTCGATTTGTTCGCCACAAGATTTTTCTGAAAAATGCTCAACTTCTTTTTCGTTGATTACAGGTCCGAACATGGCCGGAAAATCAACATTTTTGCGTCAGAATGCGCTGATTGCGCTTTTGGCTCAGACAGGCTCTTTTGTTCCGGCTTCTTCTGCGCGCATTGGAATTGTCGATAGAATTTTCTGCCGTGTTGGAGCAAGCGACAACCTTGCCCGCGGAGAATCGACTTTTTTGGTCGAAATGACAGAAACGGCAAATATTCTCCGTTCTGCAACGGAAAAATCTCTTGTAATTATGGACGAAGTAGGGCGGGGAACTTCTACGGAAGATGGACTTTCGATTGCCTGGGCAATTAGCGAATATTTGCTGAACACGATAAAGTGCAAAACTCTTTTTGCTACTCATTATCACGAGCTAACAAGAATGAACCACTCTGCGCTAAAACTTTTGTGCATGGCTGTTGCTGAAAATTCTGGCGATGTAGTTTTTTTGAGAAAAATAAAGGAAGGAGCAAGCGAAAACTCTTACGGTCTGCACGTTGCAAAACTTGCCGGCGTTCCACAAAGCGTAATTTTAAGAGCTGAGGAAATTCTTGCGCATTTGCAAAAATCCGCTGGAGAAAAACCAGTCCTGCCTTCCGAAATAAAAACCGAAATTTCCGGCGAAAAGGAAAAATCGCATTTTAGCCAGAATTTGCCTGGACTTTTTTCTGACGAGGAAATGGTTTTGGACGAAATCCTTTCTGCTGATCCGGAAAATATGACTCCGCTCCAGGCTCTTGAGCTTCTTGCCCGCTGGAAAAAATCACTTTCTGGAAGATAGTTTTATTTTTGGAATAAAAAATGAATTTTAAAGAGCGCGCTGAAAAATTAAAAACAGATGTTCCTGCCGTCTGTCTGGCTTTGAAGCACAGAAAAACTCCTGTTTTGGCAAAAATTTTTGCCGCGCTTGCCGTTTTATATGCGCTTTCTCCAGTAGACCTTATACCTGATTTTATTCCGGTGATTGGTTGCCTTGATGACCTGTTTTTGGTTCCTGCGCTGATTGCCGCTTCTGTAAAGCTGATTCCGTCCGAAGTCTGGGAAGAATGCCGAAAAAACGCAAAAAACATGGCTTTGAGCGGAAAATGGTATTATGCGGTTCCTGTAGTTTTAATCTGGCTGTTTTTGATTTTTCTTGTTATAAAAATAATTTTTTTATAGCAGTATATAATTTAATAATACTGAAGAATTTAATTAAAATTAAAGAAACTTATCCCTGTCAATATTAACAGAAAGCGCGTTTATCTATATAATAAAAACGCAAATTTTAGCCCGGATTGTAGCGGCGCGAAAGCGTCGGGCTTTGCCCGATGAAGCGAATAGCGGAACCGCGGAAAGCCGGAGGAGACAGTAAAAGCTGCTCCAGAAATTTATTTTTTTATTTTAGAGGTACAAAATGGCTGTTGAATCAAAAAAAAGTGATAATGCTTGTAAGGGTGTTGCCCGCGCGCCGCACCGCTCTCTTTTTTATGCTTCGGGTTATACTGATGAGGAATTGAATCAGCCGCTGGTTGGTGTTATCTGCGCAAAAAATGAACTTATTCCGGGGCACATTGAACTTGACCGGATTGCGGAGGCTGTTAAGGCTGGCGTTAGAATGGCTGGCGGAACTCCGATTGAATTTCCTGCGATTGGCGTCTGTGATGGAATCGCGATGGGACACGAGGGAATGAAATATTCGCTTGTAACACGTGAGCTTATTGCCGACAGCGTTGAATGTGTTGCTAAGGCTCACCAGTTTGACGCTCTTGTTATGATTCCGAACTGCGACAAGATTGTTCCGGGAATGCTGATGGCTGCCGCACGTCTTGACTTGCCGACTGTTTTTGTTTCCGGCGGTCCGATGATGCCGGGACATCTTCCTGGAAATGACAAGTCGAATCCTTATTCGGGCAAGAATCTTTCGCTTACTGATATGTTTGAGGCGGTTGGCGGTCTTGCGGTCGGAAAAATCACTGAGGAGCAGCTTAAGGAAATGGAGCACCGCGCTTGTCCGGGCTGCGGAGCTTGCTCTGGAATGTTCACCGCGAACTCAATGAACTGTCTTACTGAAGTTTTGGGGCTTGGGCTTCCTGGAAACGGAACAATTCCTGCCGTAACTGGCGAACGAATCGCGCTTGCAAAGCACGCTGGCATGGCTGTTATGAATTTGTATAAAAAAGGAATTACCGCCCGGGCGATGATGACGGCTGAAAATTTCCGCAATGCGTTGACTGCGGATATGGCGCTCGGCTGCTCTTCCAACACAATGCTGCACGTTCCGGCTATTGCGCATGAGGCTGGAATTGACATTGACTTGCACGAGGTTAATAAAATTTCTGAGCGGACTCCGAATCTTTGCCACTTGGCTCCTGCAGGACACACTTTTATGTGCGAGCTTGATGATGCGGGCGGTGTTCAGGCGGTTTTGGCTGAACTTGCAAAAAAGAACCTTATAAATACATCTTTGATTACCGCCACAGGAAAAACAATCGCAGAAAATATTGCCGGCGTAAAAAACCGCAATCCTGAAATCCTTCGCCCGATTGAAAATCCGTTCAGCGACAACGGCGGAATTGCGATTCTGTTCGGAAACCTTGCGCCGAACGGAACAGTTGTAAAACGTTCAGCCTGCGCTCCGGAGCTTATGCACCACACAGGGCCTGCGCGCGTGTTCAACGATGAAAGCGAGGCAATGGAAGCTGTCCAGAAATCCCAGATTAAGCCGGGTGATGTTGTTGTAATCCGCTATGAAGGTCCAAAAGGCGGTCCTGGAATGCGTGAGATGCTTGCAGTTACAGCGGCTCTTGCAGGTCAGGGCTTGGACAAGCAGGTTGCATTGATTACTGATGGACGTTTCAGCGGTGCTACACGTGGTGCTTCTCTTGGACACTGTTCACCAGAAGCGGCTGTCGGCGGCCCGATTGCGCTTGTTCAGGAAGGCGACAAAATTACTTTGGATATAAACAACTACAAAATCCATCTTGAAGTAAGCGACGAGGAACTTGCCGCGCGCAAGGCAAAATGGGTTGCCCCTGAGCCAAAAGTAAAAACTGGCTACCTTGCCCGCTACGCTAAACTGGTAAGCTCCGCGGATAAGGGAGCAATATTGCAGTAGAAGTTGCATAGATTTTTTGAAATCTGTATAATTATCAATAAAAGTTAAGAATATTGCATATTTATGCAAAATAACAGGAGATGCCGGAATGGATACAGAAAGCCTTTTTATCGGACGCTTGTCCGTACTTGCTGAACGCAACGACCCAATCGACACTAGTCTTTACGAAAAATATGATGTAAAACGAGGTCTGCGCAATGCCAACGGAACAGGTGTGCTCGTCGGTCTTACAAGCATTGGCGATGTTGTAGGATACGAAGTGAAGGACGGTAAAAAAATTGCAATCCCCGGCAAACTCTTGTATCGCGGTTATAATGTTGCTGATTTGATAAGCGATGCAGAAGCTCATAATCAGTTTGGCTATGAGCAGGCGGTTTATCTTTTGCTTTTTGGCGAACTGCCGACCCAGAGCGAGCTTGAGCTTTTTAAAAAATATCTCGGTGAATTGCGCGCTTTGCCTCCAAATTTTACTGAAGACATGATTATGAAAGCTCCGTCTGCTGATATTATGAATAAACTTGCGCGCGGTGTTTTGGCTTCTTATTCTTACGACAAAAATCCGGAAGAACGCTCTCTTTCAAATATTTTGCGTCAATGTATTGAGCTTATAAGCCGTTTTGGAACTTTGACAGCTTACGGTTATCAGGCAAAACGCCGTTATTACGACGGAAAGTCGATGTATATCCACAACCCGCTGCCAGAGCTTTCTACTGCGGAAAACTTTTTGCGATTGATCCGCAACAACAAGGCTTTTACCGATGACGAGGCTAAACTTCTGGATCTTGCGCTTATCTTGCATGCTGAGCATGGTGGCGGCAACAACTCTTCTTTGACGGTGCATGTTGTTTCTTCTGCGGACACGGACACTTATTCTGCAATCGGCGCGGCTGTTGGCTCTCTAAAAGGTTAC
>NZ_DLLH01000003.1:0-13329 GCF_002476655.1 Treponema sp. UBA7567 | reverse complement strand
CCGCTTTTTGCATGGGCAGAGTTCAACCTTTACCACAAATCTGCAAACAAGCGACGTGTAAAAGAGATTATGCCTGTTCTTCAAAAATACATGGAATGGGTAGATCAGACTTACAAACAGCCAAACGGTCTTTACAGCGCGCCTTTCTCTGCAAGCACAATGTTTAATTCGCCTCGCCAGAATACTTATTATGCAGTCGATTTTAACTCTGCAATGGCAATCAACTGCGCGCACATGAGCGCTTTAGGCGACATTCTCAACGACAAGGAAATAAGCTTCCAGTACAAACGCGCATATTTTTCCCTCAAAACGAGAATCAACTCAATGATGTGGGACAGCAATTCTGGTTTTTACTACGATTTGGACAAAAATGAGCAAAAACTTTCTCAAAAAACAATTGCCGGTTTCTGGCCGCTTTTGGCAGAAATTCCAAATGCTGACCGCGCAGACGCTTTAATTGACCATCTTTCCAACCCTTGCACTTTTGGAACAGACCATCCGTTCCCGACACTGAGCGCGGACAGTCCAAACTTTAACGAAAACGGCGAAGGTTTCTGCGGCGGAGTTTACCCGGCATTCAACTTTATGGTTATAAAAGGCTTGGAAAAATACCAGCATTATGAGCTTGCCCGCGAATGTGCAATCAGACACCTTTATTTTATTCTTGAAGGGTTACAACCTGCAAACGGGAAGAAAGGCGACATGTACGAAGCATACAAACCTTGCAAAGAAGGCCATGCCGTCATGGAATCGGATCCAAAATATCCAAAACAGCGCTATCTTCAAACTGTCGGACTTTCAACAATCGCGCTTATGATCGAAAACGTAATCGGCCTTTCAATTAGTTTGCCGCGCAAAACAGTAGATTGGATTATTCCAAACCTCGAAATTATGGGAATCGAAAAGCTTTCTCTAAAGCGCAACTTAATCACAATTTTGAGCAATAAGTCTGTTCGCGGCTGGGAAATCCAAATGGAAAGCGAAAAACTCTATTACTTTACAATCAATATCCTCGATCAGAAGAAAAAAACACTGCCAATTCCAAGCGGAAAATGCTCAATGCTGATTGATAAACTTTAAAAACCTTAAAGAAATCCTATTTTTTCAAAATCTAGTTATAAAAAAGCCTGCTGTTTTTTAAGCTAAACTTCAGCTTTTACAGCAGGCTTTTTTTATTCAATTTAATTTTGCTCAAAAACTTAATTGTGAGTTTCGCGCATTTTCATGTATTTTTCAGAAAGCGTGTTCAAGTTATTTACCATAAGAATCGGCTGTCTTGTCGCATCCAAAGCATCGCGCCACAAAGCGCCTTCCGGATCAACAAAATTGCGTCTTCTAGTTACCATCTGAATCGGCAAATGAACATATTTGTTGTTTACAAGACCTACAACCATCTTTGTTTTTCCAGCCATAGCCGCATGAGCCGCATAACTTCCAAGACGTTCACAATAAATCGAGTCGTTTGCAGTGGTTACAGAAGAACGGATCTGGTAACTTGGGTCAACATATTTTAAGTTGATGTGAATATTTTTCGACTTAAAATATTCATTTATCTTGTCGCGCAGAAAAAGTCCAATATCTGCAAGTTTTTTGTTGCCGCTGGCATCGGTTTCGTCAGTAGTAGCAAGCAAATCTTGACCTGCGCCTTCAGCAACGACAATTACCGCATGATGACGCTCCATAATTCTTTTTTCCAAATGTTCCAAAAATCCGTTCGGACCGTTCAATTCAAAAGGAACTTCAGGAATAAGACAGAAATTTGTTTCGTGGCTTGCAATTGCCGTTTCAGTTGCAATAAAACCAGATTCGCGTCCCATAAGTTTTACAAGGCCAATTCCATTAATCTGGCTAAAAGCTTCCATATGAATTGAAGAAACCGCTTCCGTCGCGCGCTGAACCGCAGTTTCAAAACCAAAAGAACGGTCAATAAACAAAAGGTCATTATCAACAGTTTTAGGAATTCCAACAACAGAAACTTTTAAACCGCGTCTTTCAATTTCATTTGCAATATCAAGCGAACCGCGCTGAGTTCCATCGCCGCCAATAATAAAAAGCATATTTATGTTCAACGATTCAATGGCATCAACAATTTCGGCAGTACGGTTTCCGCCGCCACGGCTTGTTCCTAAAAAAGAACCTCCGATTTTATGAATGTCATCAACTGAATCAGGATTCAAATCAATCGTATCAAAACCGCTTTCCGGGAAAAAACCTTTAAAACCAAATCTAAAACCGCGGATTTTTTTTACACCATAACGATAATAAAGACAGCGGACAACGGCACGGATTACGTCGTTCAAACCAGGACACAAACCGCCACAAGTACAAATTCCCGCGTTTACATGAGCCGGATTAAAATAAATATACTCACGAGGACCGGCTTTTTGCATAAGATTGGAAACACCAAGGTTGTCTTCTTTTGGCGAATCTTCAAAAACATTTACCGCATATCTTACAAATGAAGAATCTTTTACATAGTTTGCACGAAAATCACCATGCTTTGTAGAAAGTTCAATCGGCGAATGAACTTTGCAAGGTCCGAGCTGTTCAATACTAAAATCATATTTCTCTGCCATAAAAACCTCTTTTTGCGAGCAATAAATATCCAGAAAACCTCTAAAAAACGAAATTTCCAAAGACACTCAAATTTTACAACGTATAAAATCTTTTTTCAAATAAATCTACGGTTATTCTTCGTTAATTTTTATTTTTTTGGAGCGCAATTTTCTCACAAACCGGCTCTGCACGGTTCCGCTTTCGCTCCATTCAAAAGCCGGAAAAGTCTTTCCGCCTTTTGAACGCTGCGCACCGTTCCGATCCGGGCTAAGTTTTATGTTAAAACACATATTTTTGCAAAATACTTATAAAATATTGCTTTTTTTTATTATTTTTTTTACAGAAAATTCATTTAAATATCGTCATTCTGCAAATAATGCCCTTATTTTTTCCCAATTTTATTGTATACTAGAGCATAGCAGTTTTTATTAGCTGTTTATTCAACACAGAAACTGCGTATCCAAAAAATAATTTATTTGTTCTACGATTAAAGAACGCCAAAATGAGGAGGCTTTTAATGAAAAAGTTAGTTGGTATTATTTCTGCATGTCTTATGCTTTGCACAGCAGCATTCGCAGAAGGTTATTTTAGCGCTGAAGACCAGGAAAAAGGAACTATTACAGAAGACAAAGCTGTAGAAGATGGCTTCGTTCTTCATGCAACAACCGAAAAATACATGAACATTGCTAAAAAACCATTGCACAAAGCAGCAAACGGCGAAGAATTCAACATGGCTCTTCAGCTTCAGGGCAGCGGAAACGCTTCTTCACGTTCAGTTTCTTTCCCGGCAAAAGCAGGCGAAACAATCACTGTCTGGGGAAACTCTACTTCAAAATCAGATATGCGCCCTCTCGTTGTAGTCGGACCAGACGGAAAAACTGTAGCAGAACTTCCAATGGACAAAGATGTTAACGGAGCAGACGGACTTGCTTCTGAAGGTTCTGTAAAAGTTTCTGTTGACGGAACTTACACAGTTTTTTCTAAAAAATCAGGCATCAATATCTACAAAATCAACGTTGGAAAATAATTAAACTCTAACAAAATTAGGCGCGCAGACTTTTCCTAAGACGAGAGTCTGCGTTTTTTGTTAATACAAGATACAAGTTTACGTTGCAAACTTACTAATCAATTGCAATTTTGACTTTTTATGGGAGAACAAGATGAAAAAAATTGTTTCTTTGGGACTTTTTGCAGCACTTGCTTTTTCTGGATTTGCTCAGTCAGCACGTCCGGACTGGTCAAGCGTTGCAGCCCCAAAAATCACATCTGTAGGTCTTAGCGAAGGAAATCCAAACGAAATTACCGTAAATTTTAACGCTCCTACAGACGCAAAAACAGCCGACAAAGGCTATGTAGAAATGAAGGGGCCGTTCGGAAGCCCTGTAAAAAACACATTCGGAAAAGCACGCAGAGCTGCAAAACATTCTGAATTCACACCTGAATTTTCTGGAAAATACACATTCACTGTCTATACACAGCGAAATAACGAATCAACAGCCAAAGCTTCAGATCCTGTTGTATTCGACTTTAGCCTTCCTTTGACAAAACCTGTTTTAAACGTTTTAAATATTGGCAAAAGCACTCTTTCTGTAAAATGGGATCCTGTCGTAGAAGCTGAAAATTATATTGTTTCTTACACAGAAAATGGCAAAACAAAAGAACTTTCCGCAACAAAAGGCCTTTCTGCAGAAATCAAAGGACTTAAAGACGGCGATTTTAGCGACATTATAGTTTATGCAGTTCGCGGCAAAGAAAGAATTGCATCTTCAACAATGCACAAACTCGTGCGTGAAGAAAAAGAGCGTGTATGGACATTCACAGAATTTGGAACTTCTACGAACCCTGCCCGCAACCGTTTTGAACTTTTAGATCCAAACAATCTTAAAGTAAAACTTTATTCATGTACTTACGATGAAAATACTGGCAACATCCTTGAAAAAGGCGGAAAATTCGAAAGTTACTTTGACGGAATTTCTTTCTATTACACAGTAATTGATCCTAAAAAAGAAAACTTTGAACTTACAGCTACAGTTCACGTAGATTATCATAACCCAATGGCTGATGGGCAGGAAGGTTTTGGTGTTGTTGCTCTCGACCGTCTTGGCGTCGAAGGCCAGCCTTTGATGATTGCTTACAATAACTCGGCAGGAGTTATTACACGTAAATTTACAACGCACATCAACGGAGTAAAAAAAGAAATTAAAGACGGAATTGGCGCTCGTTTTGTAAGCGGACTTACTGACGAAATTATTGCGCTTGGCGATGAAGGAATTAAGGCTCACGCGACAAGCAAATCAGACGCTTTCTCTTATGATCAAGGTTCAGATGCAATTAAAACAGGCGACACATATCGCGTTACACTCAAAAAAGACAATACTGGCTACCATGCAATCTACAAGCGTGCAATTCCTTCTGAAGACACAAAAGAAGAATTCATAATGTACGATCCAGAGAACAACAAACTTCTCCAGCTCGACAAAGACCACATTTACATTGGTTTTGCAGTAGCTCGCGGGTGTAACGCAACATTTTCTGACGTTGTTCTAAACATCACCGA
The DNA here is from genome assembly GCF_002476655.1 of Treponema sp. UBA7567. Lineage (NCBI taxonomy): Bacteria > Pseudomonadati > Spirochaetota > Spirochaetia > Treponematales > Treponemataceae > Treponema > Treponema sp. UBA7567. Next base: position 8,216 of record NZ_DLLH01000003.1, on the reverse strand, counting down.
TCCTAAAAAAGACCCTCCGGCTCTAGAAGAACCTCCAGAACTGGTTCCTCTTTCAACAACAATCGACTGTCCAACAACATGGTACAATCAGAAATATCCATTCGCATTTACAACAAACGCAAACGGAACTATCAGCGTAAAAACAACTGACGGAAAAGTCCTCATCAAGGGAGACAAAATTACAATTCCAGCAGGAAAAGTTTTTGCTGACTACAAAAAAACAATCAAAATCAACAAGGATTTGAACGACCTTCTCGTCACTTTCGATCCAGAAGACAACTGGCGTCCAGCTCCTAAAAAAGTTATTGCTCAGTTCAACGCAGAAGATAACGACTACGAAATGAACTACAAGCCGGTAACTTTCACTCACACAATCATTTCTAAAACATACAAGGGCAAGGTTCTTTATGTTTCTCCAAATGCAAATGCATTCGGAAAAGGCACTAGCGATGATCCACTCGACTTGGGTTCAGCAGTTGCATACTGCCAGCCTGGACAGAAAATCATTCTTAAAGCTGGAACTTATTATCCTGGAAAGAGCCTCGAAATTGAACGTGGGAACGATGGTACTGCAAAAGCAAGAAAATACCTAATTGCAGACGCTGGAGCCCGCCCAATCATCGATTTTTCAAAATCTAAAGCAAAAGTTACTGCTGTAAACCTTTACGGAAGCTACTGGACGCTCCAGGGATTTGATATTACAGGCACTCCGGGAGACGTAAAAGCCCTTCAGGTTGCAGGAAATTACAACGAAATCAGAATGGTAGACACTTACCTTAACGGCGATACAGGAATTCAGATTTCTGGACGTTCTTCTGAGAGCTTTGAAAAATGGCCGCACGACAACTTGATTTACGGTTGCGAATCTTTCGGAAACTCCGACCCTGCTCAGAACAATGCTGACGGTTTTGCTTCAAAACTTACATCTGGCGAAAACAATGTATTCCGTAACTGTGTTGCACACCACAACGTAGACGACGGCTGGGACTTCTACTCTAAGGTAGAAACAGGCGCAATCGGCGCAGTTCTTATCGACAACTGTATTACTTACGCAAACGGAACAAAACTCGACGGAACAGGAAATGGTGACGGAAACGGATTTAAACTTGGTGGCGACGGAATCGCAATCAAACATATTCTCCGAAACTCAATTTCCTGGGGAAATGGAGTAAACGGAGTAACCTGTAACTCTAACCCAGCACTTATTCTTGACCACGTAACAGTTTACGGAAGCGGAAACTACAATGTTTCTCTTTACGGAAAAGGCAAAGCCGCTGCCAACCCGCGCGTATTCAAGGCAGATGGAGTTCTTTCTGCAAACGGCGGAGCAGGCGACAACTTTGACGCTTCTAATGATCCAGACCTTGCAAAACGCCTTGCTGCAAAAAACAACTACTTCTTTAACGGCGCAAAATCTGTAAATGTTGACGGAACTACAGTTGATATTGCAAAAACATTTGTAAGCACAGATATTGCAAAATGGGCTAACGGATTTAACGCTGACGGTTCATTTAACCGCATTCCACGTAACGAAAACGGAGTATTTGATATTGGCGACTTGTTCCGCCTTACAGACAATGCTCCAGAAAACACTGGCGCTGACTACAATTACGTGTCAAAAAATGCAAATGCTAAATAATTTTTAGAAACTTAAAAAAATCTAAAAATTGACCGGAAGTGCCGCCCAAAATTTTGGGCGGCACTTTTTTTACGCACCACAGACTTTTACTAGCCCGGATTTTTGCATGCTCCGCATGCTGCGGCTTTTGCTAACGCAAAACCCTTTTATTTTCGTGTGCGCTATCGCGCACCGCGGGCTATGCTAGCCCGGATTGTAGCCCCGGAGTTGCCGGAACGGCAATGAGCGCTAGCGAAAGGCGAAAAGCCGGTTTGAGCGCAAAGTGTGCTCCCCCAAAAAAATAAAAAGCGGTTTCTTTTCGTTTGATTTTTTTTTATAATTTCAAAATGCGCGATTTTTGTTACAAATGTTTTAGACCAAAAGATAGCTGTGTCTGCAAAGTTTTAAAGCCTTTTGACCCTGGAATTAAATTTGTTTTTTTGATGCATCCGAAAGAAGCTAAAAGGCAGCGCACTGGAACTGGACGAATTGCTCACGCTGGCTTAATTGATTCTGAAATTATTATGGGCATTGATTTTACAAAAAATGAACGGCTGTGCGAGCTTTTGCAAGATCCGCAGTTTTTTCCAGTTTTGCTATATCCTGACCAGGATGCCTGGAATTCTAAAAAAGCAGGTTTTAAGGAAGAATTGAACGGCCGTAAACTTTTGGCGATTATCATTGATTCAACGTGGTTTTGTTCAAAAAAAATGATTAAACTTTCGACAAATATTATGGCGCTTCCAAAACTGAGTTTTTCCGGCGAATACCGTTCGATTTTTACTTTTAAGCGTGAACCGCATCCTGAATGTGTTTCGACAATCGAAACCTGCTATTATTTGATAAAGGAATTTCAGGAAAGCGGTCTTATTAAAAAGACCTCAAATCCTGAAAGTTTAATGGATGCTTTTAAGATGATGATAAAATTCCAGCTTCAAAAAGAAAACGACAGAATTGCCGGACTTTTACCGAATACTCATGCAAATGACTACAAATTCACGAAGAAAAAAGAAATTCCCGATTTTAATTGAGCGGAAGCTCGCCGTCTGCCTCAAATTCTCCGTTTAGAGCGCCAAATAGCGCTTTGAAGGTGTATGGCGAATAACTGTAGCCTAGCAAAATTGTATCCGCCCACTTGCAGTTTAAAACCGGAACAGGAGAAAGAACCGACATTATTACGACTTTTTTGCCGAGTTTTTTTAAATGTTCTGCAATCATTGCGCTGCGTTCATTTGCAACACAGATTATTATTGTGTCATAGTTTTTTGCAGTTGTTTGAATATTTCGGCTCATCCAGTCTGCCTGATTTGGTCCCATTTCGTAGTCGAATTTGAATTCTGCACAGTTTGAATAACGTTTTTTTGCTTCTTCAAAAAAATCAGGAAACTGAGTCTGGCCAGCAAGCAAAATGCGTTCGTTTTCGTCAGGAGCAAAAGGCAGACATTTTCCTGATTTGTAGGCTGTTATTGAACGGCAAGCCTGGCTTAAAAAGAATTTTTGTCCTTCTTTGTCCGGAATTTTCTGGTCAAGTGTTGCTGGATCCGGATAAAGAGGAGCGGCATTATTGCTCTTAAAATAATTTAATTTGTATAAAATTACGCGTCTTGCGGCTTTTTGGACAGTTTGCTTAAAAGCCGTGCTTGATTCCATAAGAGAAAGGTTTGAAGTCCACAAACTTTCATTCCAGCGCGCAGTTGTAGAAGAAATTACAATGTCGTTTCCAGCTTCGATTGCAAGACGAAAAGCCCGGCTTAAACTTCCAGCGTACATTGTCGCTCCGTTCATCATCATATCATCTGTAATAATCAAACCTTCGTAGCCAAGACGATTGCGCAAAATGTCGGTCAAAAAAACTTTTGAAAGGCTCGCAGGTTCACCGTTTGAAATAATTTTGGGAAAACTCAAGTGACCGCTCATAATTGCAGGAATTTTTTCGGCAATTAAAAACTTAAACGGGACAAGCTCACGGTTTTCGAGGGTTTTGTAGTCAATGTCAATTTGAGGAAGATTTCCGTGGCTGTCGAGGCTTGTATCGCCGTGCCCCGGAAAATGTTTGGCTGTCGGAATAACTCCAGCCGCAATTGAACCGGCAGAAAAACTAGCGCCAAGCTGACCTACAAAATCAGGATTTGAGCCAAAAGAGCGGGGGCCGATTACCGAAGACTGTAAATTTGTATAATTGTCTACGGTCGGAGCAAAATTCATATTTATTCCAAGAGCCTTGATTTCGCGGCTTATGTAATAGCCAGAATAATAAGCGTCGATTGGATAACCGCTTGCGCCAATTGCCATATTGCCAGGAGTTTCGGAAGTTTCACCTTTTACATGACGAATCCATCCGCCTTCCTGATCGGTTGCCACAAAAAGAGGAATACGGAGTTTCCGAGACTGTGATTTTTTTTGCAGTGTTGCTACAGAACTTGCAACAAGCTGCGTATTGTCTGTGTTCCAGCCAAAAACTTTTACGCTGCCAAGTCCGCGTTCATAAACCCATTTTATTAAAAGCTCGCTCGGTTCTGCGCCTGCCCAGCCAAACATTAAAATCTGGCTCAAAAGTTCGTCATTGCTCATTTTTCCGACCAAAAAATCAGCAAGCTCTTCCGAAGGATAATCGCTCCAAAAATCCGCATCTTCAGGAATTTTTGTCTGCGAAAAACAAAAGCTAGCAATTAAAGCAAAAAATGCGCAAGCAAGGACAAGTTTTTTTTTCATCATATCTTTTTATTCACTTTTAGAATTTAACTGTTTTGAGTTTTTTAGCAATGTTACGTATTCGTGCGCCTGATGAGCAGCGATTGCACCGTCTGAAGCCGCCGTAATAAGCTGCCGGAAAGGTTTTGCCCGAACATCACCGGCCGCATAAATTCCCGATACAGCAGTTTCCATTTTGTAATTTGTAATAAGATAACCGCCTTCGTCTTTTTTTAGCATATTTACAAGCTCTGTGCGCGGATTCATTCCAACAAAAATAAAAACAGCGTCGCACGAAAGTTCTATTTTTTCGCCAGAAATATTGTTCTTAAGCAAAACAGAATTTACTTTTGCTTTGCCGTTAATTTTTTCAACCTGAGTGTCATAAAGAATAGAAATATTTTTTACCTTTTGAATTTTCTGCTGAATTGCTTTTTGAGCACGAAGTTCTCCACGTCTGTGAACAAGAATTACGCTCTCTGCGAGCGAAGAAAGATAAAATGCTTCTTCGCACGCGCTGTCGCCACCACCAACAACGATAATTTTTCCGCCTCGAAAAAAAGGTCCGTCGCAGGTTGCGCAATAGCTTACGCCACGACCACTAAATTCTGCTTCTCCAGGAATTTCAAGTCTTTTGTGGGCTGCGCCAGTTGCAATCAAAACAGAATAAGCCGAAATTTTGCCATTTTCTGTCTCAATCAAAAATTTTCCCTTGATTTTATCTATTGAAAGAACTTTTGTTTTTTGAATTTCTGCGCCAAAACTCTCTGTCTGAGAAAGCATATTCTGAATAAAAGTAGAGCCTTTCACCGATGGGAAAAAACCCGGAAAATTTTCCAGATTAAAAATATTCAACGCCTGGCCGCCAGTTTCGCCGCAATCAATTAAAAGTGTAGAAAGTCCGCTTCTAGCCCCGTACTGCGCAGCAGTCAAACCAGCCGCACCCGCACCAACCACAACAAAGTCGTAAAAATCTTTTTGCATATTTTGATTATACAAAAAAAAATGCCCTTACTCTACATAAGGGCACATATATATAAACGGGAACAGGCTTTGCCATTGGCTCCCGGAAATAAAAAAGCGGAAGTAATCTTGCAATCACTACCGCTTTTTAAGGCGTCTAACAGAATCGAACTGTTCAATCACGGTTTTGCAGACCGTTCCCTTAGCCACTTGGGTAAGACGCCGTATTTGTTTAGTATATAAAAAATAAAATTTCGTGTCTAGTCTTTTTAATATTTTAACGGTAAAATATGTGGAAAAATGTTTATTGAGCTAATGCAGGATGCTGACAAAAACGAAATTCTCAGTTACATGCTTCCTTACGAAAAATTTTCAGTCATGCTTTATTCTGAAATTCTCCACGGAGGAAAATCAATCTACGTTTTAAGAGGAAATTTTGGAGAAATCCACGGAATTTTCAGCTGGTGGCAGGGAAGTTCAATTCACCACTGTCTGCCGGAAGTTTACGGAAAAAACCGCAACGAAATCGAAAGCGCCTTTGTAAATTTTTTTGAAGAAAATTCAATAAAATACATTTTTAGCATTTCGGGCGAAAAAAGCGGCACTTTAATGCTAAAAAAAATTCTCGAAAATCATTTTGGAAAAACTCCTAAAATTCAAATCGAATATTTTTTAATGGAAAACGAGCGTTTTGACTCTGCAAAAGACCTCGCAAGAATGAACCGCCAGCTTTCTGTAGAAAAATGCACCGAACAGGAAATTCCAAGAGTGTTTCCTCTTCAGGTTGAATTTGAAAAAGAAGAAGTTGTCTTTGAACCAGAACTTTTTAACGAAGATCATTGCCTTGCAAAATTTGAAAATTTTGTCGATGCAGGAGCAGTTTTTATCGGGAAAATCAAAAATATGCCGCTTTGCAAACTAACCGTAAGCGCTCAAGGAAAAAATTATGTTCTTTTAGGCGGAATTTTTACGATTCCAAAATACAGAAACTGCGGACTTGCAAAAGCGCTTTTAAACACTGTAAGCCAGAAATTCGCCGCACAGTCAAAAAAATGCACGCTTTTTGTAAAAACAGAAAATACAGCTGCAATAAAAGTCTACGAAAAAACAGGATTCAAAAAATTCTGCAATTTTGAGATTTTATATTATTAAACCAAAACATAAAAATTTTATGGGAGATTTTATGAACGATTTTAATTTATGCCCAAACTGCGGAAGCAAAAACATAAAAAATGTCAAAAACAGAAAATGGCTATGCCAGGACTGTGGTTTTGACCTTTACAACAACGTTGCAAGCGCCGTCGGTTTAATAATTTGCGACAAAGAAAACAAAATTCTTTTGGAAGAACGTGCAAAAGAACCCAAAAAAGGCTTTCTCGCTTTTCCGGGAGGATTTGTAGATCCGGACGAAACAGCCGAACAAGCCTGTATCCGCGAATGTATGGAAGAAATCGGGGCCAAACCTGCGGAATTAAAATATCTTTGCAGTTTTCCAAACACCTACGAATACAAAAATATCACCTACAAAACCTGCGACCTTTTTTTTGAAGCACTTTTACCAGAAAATACAAAATTTTCCGCACAAAAAAGCGAAGTCGCCGGCTTAAAAAAGATTTTAATTCAAACAGAAGAAGATATAGACAACGCAAACCTTGCCTTTGAAAGCGCAAAAAAAACTTTAAAACTCTGGCTAAAAAAGGTAAACTCAAAAGGCTAAGACAATTTTAATCAAAAGGAAAAAATATGGACGTAAAAAACTTAACAATCGCATTTACAATCGCCGGCTACTGCATTTTTGCCGCGCTTATTATTTCAATTCCATTCAAAATTAAAAAATTAAAAAGTGAATGCGGCGAATTAAAAATGGCATTAAGGTCAGACTTTCCTTTGCGTTCAATTTTGACCTTTGCAGTCTGCGCGCTTTTGCTCGGAGTAATTCCATTCCGAAATTTCCAGCTTTATCTTTCGGTAATTTTTATTTTGACAGCGCTTTTAGGTTCAAGCATTGCGTCAAAACAAGTCGTTAACAGCGGAATAAACGGCATTTACGAAAATATGATAATCAGCGACACAACCGCCATAAAATACGAAAACATTCTCTCGTTGCCAACACTTAGCTACGAAAAACAAAAAGAAACGACAAATGTCGATTTCAGACATCTCGAAATTTTGACAAAAAGCGGAGCAAAAATCACTATGGTTTTTCCAAATGAACAGATAAGAAATCAGGCGCTCAGCGTAATTCTTGAACAGTGTCCGCGCCTAAAAACAGAAGAATAAACTAGGAGATAAGGTAAAAACAACCAAAAATGGCATCTGTTTTTATCTTGGCTTTTCATAGGGAAAAAAATGAACGAAAACAAAAATACTCAAAGCGAAGAACAAAAACTCGCCTTTCAATCAGATTATATGGAAGGCGCACATCCTGCCATCATAAAAAAACTAGCCGAAACAAACCTTCTTCACACAAGCGGCTATGGTTCAGACGAATTTTGCGAAGAAGCAAGAACTTTAATCCGCAAAGCCTGCGAAATTCCAGGAGCGCAAATACAATTTTTGACAGGCGGAACTCAGACAAATTCAACCGTAATCGACTGCCTTCTAAAAAAATGGCAAGGTGTAATTGCAGCCGAAAGCGGACACGTTGCGGTTCACGAAGCAGGAGCCGTTGAATACACAGGCCACAAAGTAATCACACTGAAAGCTCAAAACGGAAAACTTTCTGCAAAAACTATCGAATCTTACATAAAAGATTTTTACGCCGACGCAAACTGGGAGCACATGGTTGAACCTGGAATGGTCTACATTTCTCAGCCAACAGAATTCGGAACAATTTACTCAAAACAAGAACTTTCCGACATTTCAAAAGTTTGCCGCCAATACAAAATTCCACTTTTTGCCGACGGAGCACGGCTTGCCTATGCGCTCGGAAGCAAAGAAAACG
>NZ_DLLH01000019.1:12694-12875 GCF_002476655.1 Treponema sp. UBA7567 | reverse complement strand
CCTGAGCGCAGAAATACTGTTTATTCGCATTATGGAAAAATCGTAAAGCCGGAACTTCACAATGTTGTAATAGACCAGATTGTTTAGGCTGGAACGGAGGAAAAAAATATGGCTAACGCTTTTGCAGGAATTGAACTTGGAAAAAGAAGCATAATGGCTCATTCGCAGCAGATTCAGACTA
>NZ_DLLH01000019.1:0-12656 GCF_002476655.1 Treponema sp. UBA7567 | reverse complement strand
CTTTCGATCCTCTTTACAGACCTGACCTTGCTCGTGCGGAAACTCCAGGACAGATTGGCCAGGGAACTACGATTGAAAGCATAACTCGTCTTAGGGATGAAATGCTTGACCAGAGAATTGCTGCGCAGTCAAACAACGAATCTTACTGGGCTACTCGCGAACAGTATTACACTATGATTGAGCAGGTTTACAATGAACCGAACGATGTTTCTGTCCGGACGAATATGGACAAATTCTGGCAGTCTTGGCAGGAGCTTTCTGTTTATCCGGAAAGCAAGGCTGCCCGTCAAGCCGTTGTTACCCGTGCTGACAGTTTAACTCAGTCTATTTCTGGCCGCTATAATTCTTTGGCTGGAATAGGAACTCTTTTGAACGGCGATATTGAAGCTACTGTAAAGCAGGTAAATGATTATGCAAAGCAGATCGCTGATTTGAACGGCGAAATTGTGCGTTCCAAGGCGATGGGCGATAATCCGAACGATCTTATGGATAGAAGGGATTTGCTTGTTGAGAAGCTTTCTGGACTTGTGGAAATAACGAGCGACAGCCGCGACAGCGACGAGTTTATGGTTCACGTCGGCGGACAGGTTTTGGTTCAGGGAAGCGTTGCCCGCGGTTTTGATCTTGTTGCCCAGACTGACAGCAATGGTTATGACAAGGTTGTGTGGAAAGACACCGCTCTTAACGCTGACATAAAATCTGGAAAACTCGGCGCTTTGATTGAGCTGCGTGACAGTGATATAAGAAATGAAATTCAGGCATTGAACACTATGGCTGTAAATTTTGCTGATTTGGTAAACGATGTTCATCGCGCTGGAATCGGTGCGAACAATGAGACAGGGCTTGATTTTTTTGTTCAGCATCCTTTTGTTACTGATGTCAAGGGAAATTATGACCGCAACGGTGACGGTGAAGTTGATACGTCTTATATTTTCCGTTTTTCCGGTAAAAATTCGTTAAATCCTCAGGAAAAAGTCGGACTTGACGGTGTTATGACTTTGTCAGGCCATTCAGGAAATGTTGCTGTTCCATATTTTGCAAATGACACTGTGGAAGCTGTAATTGCAAGGATAAATGATTCTCAGGGCGAGGTTAAAGCTTATCTTGACCGCGAAAATAAACTCGTTTTAAAAGCGGGCGCTTCTGAATCAATGGAAAATCCAGACTTTGTGCTTCGCCATGTCGAAGATTCAGGACTTTTCCTTGCCGGTTATTCAGGCATTTTGAACGGAAGCGGCGCAGAAAACGCTTATGATTTTGCTCGCGCCGATGCGGTTGATTCTCTGGCTGGAGAATATTCTGTTGCTCCTGTTATGAATCCTGGCGGATATATTGCCGTTAGCGAAAAAATAAAAAACGACCCGAATTCAGTGGCGACAGGTTTTCCGAACGGCCAGGGAAGGGCTTCGATTGGAGATGCCCGTGCTGCTGTAGAAATTGCTTCAATCCGCAACACTGACGTAATGATTGGAACGAGCCGCACTTTTGACGACTATTTTGCAGAAACTGTCACAAATGCCGGTCTAAAAGGCGAACAGGCGGAAAATATGCTTTTGAGCCAGAATGCGATTATGAATGATTTAAGGAATTTTAGGGATTCTATCAGCGGCGTAAATATCGATGAGGAGCTTGCCGACATCATAAAATTTCAGCATGGATACAACGCTGCGGCAAAATATGTTTCTGTAATCGACCAGATGCTTGATACGATAATCAATCGTCTTGGCGTTTAGTTTTTATCTTTATAAGTTATAAGTTTGCGTTGCAAACTTACTAATCAATTGCAATTTCTCACTTTGATACGGAATTGCAGTAAAAGGTCAATCCTAAAACTGAAGTTTTTATCTTGGCTTTTTATGGGAGAAATAAGGCTATGAGAAGAATCAGCAGTCAGATGAATAACAACAATACTCAGAACAATCTTCGTATTCAGGAACGCCGCTTAAATAAAATAAACAACCAGATAGGAAGCCAGCAAAAAATTCAGTCTTTGCGCGATGATCCTGTTGCTGCAGGCCATCTTGTAAAATATCAGTCTTATCTTAACCGCGTAAACAATTTTGAAAAAAACGGACAAACTTTAAGCGACCAGTTTGTGTATCGCGAAGGTTATATGCAAAATTCTCTTGATATTATGCAGCGTGTGCGTGAGCTTGCAGTTACTGGAGCAAACGGAATTTATAATCAGGACGATTTGCGGAATATGGCTGTAGAAGTTGATGAACTTTTGCAGGAACTTGTTCAAAACGCGAATGCTACTGGTCCTGACGGAAATTCAATTTTTGCAGGCACAAACACAAACTCTCCTGCGTTTGAAGTTGATTTAGGTCATGTTGACGGTGCTGTTCAGCCTTTGATTTCTTCTGTTCGCTATAACGGAACGATTGATAAGAATAAAGTTGAAGTTGATGAAAATAAATATATTACAGTGGACAATGTTGGTTCAAAGACATTTTGGGCGGAACCTCAGCGCCTGTTCAGCGGACGTGACCTTTCTTCATGGCAGGCAAAGGAAAGCGGCGTAATAAATATCGACGGTCAAAAAATTCAGATGGAAAGCGGAGATACAGTATATTCTCTTGTTGCAAAAATCAACAGTTCAGGAGCCGCTGTAAAGGCTGCTGTCGATCCTGTTACGAACGGATTGAACCTTACAACGACGGATTCTCATCAACTCTGGCTGGAAGACGTTTCTGGAACTGTTTTGAATGACCTTGGAATAATAAAAGATTCAAGTCAAAAGCCTCCTTACAATACGGCGGATAATGTTCGTGTTTCGGGCGGTTCTCTTTTTGACAGTGTAATTTTGCTCAGAAATTCCCTTTTAAAAGGCGATGGAGATACAATCGGAACTCGCGTTCTTGCCAGCATTGACTCTGGAATAAACAATCTTACTACCCGCGTTGCAAAGTCCGGAAGCGAATATGAAAGGCTTCAAAACGACATTGTGCGGAATTCTGCGACTGCGCTGAACGTAACTTCTCAAATTTCTAGGGAAGGCGATCTTGACATAACACAGGCCATTACCGATCAGAAAATGCTTGAATATACCCAGCAGGCAACCTTAAGCAATGCCGGAAAAATGTACAGTTCTTCTCTCTTAAACTACATGAAGTAAAGTTTAAATTTTGAGATAAAAATTGAATGAAATTAAAAATAATTGGGAGGAAAATTTTTAGCAATGGAAGTAAAAACAAAAACAATGGGAACTGTCAATGTTGATGAAAGTCAAATCGTCAGTTTTCCAAACGGTCTTTATGGTTTTGAAGAATATCATAAATATGCGATTATAGAGGCGGAATACAAACCTTTTTACTGGCTTCAGTCTCTCGACGAACAGAACCTTGCCTTTATAATCGTTGATCCGTTTTTGATTGTAAATGATTATGAACTCGACATTGATGACAGAACTCTCTGTGAAATCGGCATTGATTCTCCGGGCGATGTAATTTTGTTCGCAATAATTACAGTTCCGGCAGACGGAAGCGCTGTAACTGCAAATCTTCAGGGGCCGATTGTTATAAACCGCAAAAATCGGACAGCTCTTCAGGTTATACTTTCTGATTCAAAATGGACCACAAAGCATAATATCATCAAAACTTTAAACGATAAGGAAAAAAAGTAATGTTGATATTGTCAAGAAAAGTAGATGAAAAAATAAAAATTGGCGACAACATTACAATCACTTTGATTGAAGTTCGCGGAGATCAGGTTAAAATCGGGATTGAAGCGCCAAAAAATGTAAAGGTTTTCCGTCAAGAAGTTTTTAATGCAATTCAGACAGAAAACAGGGAAGCTGCCGCAAATTCGCAGACTCTCGAAGCGCTTTCTAAATTCTTAGGCGGAAAATAAGTTTTTTTGAAGAAAAAGTTAGTCTAATCAAGAATAAAAAAATCGGCTTAAAAACTACATGTTTTCCAAGGCGATTTCTGCTTCGCTTTTGCGCAGATATTCAGGCCCTTCAAAATCTTTGAGGGGCTCTTTTTTTTCTTCAATCATTTTTTCGGCAATATTGAAAAGATTTATGCAGGTGTTTATTTGCGCGTCAAAATAAATAACGTCCAGAGAAGGGCTGTTTTGTTTGAGTTCTTCTGCAAAAAGCTTTGCATCCGGTCCGACGCAGAGAACTTTTTTTGTTTTGTCGATTACGGAAATTACTTTTTCTATCGTCGTGTCTTCCGGCTCAAGAATTGTCTTTTTATTTTCGTAAATTCCTGCAAAAAACTGTTCTTTTTTTGCATCGACTGTCGAAATTACAAGTCCTTCAAAATTTTTAAATGGCGAGGCGTAACATTCGAGTGTGGAAACTCCATAAACAGGCTTGTTAAATGCCAGCTCAATTGATTTTAAAGCGGAGAATGCAAGCCTCAAACCTGTAAAAGTTCCCGGACCTTTGCATAAAACCGTGTAATCGAGTTCTTCAGGTTTTAAATCGACTTTTTTTAAGACAAAATCAATGGCAGGCAAGAGTTCCTGGCTTTGTTTTTGTCCTATATCCAGCGACAGAGAAGTCGTAATATCATCATTTTTCGCGCTGACTGTCATGCAGCCAGATGCGCTGTCTATTGCTAAAGCTTTCATTTTTTTCCCCATAAAAAGTCGCCGTAAGGCCAGTTTTCGAGCGTAATTTTTCTTCGGCAGCCATCGGCGCTTTTCTGAGGCTCAAGCCGAATTATTATTGTTTTTTTTGGAAGCGAATCCATAATTTTTTCTGACCATTCGATTATGCTTACGCCGTTTCCATAAATCAATTCTTCTGCGCCAAGATTTATAAAGTCGTCAGTTCCGTTAAGGCGGTAAACGTCCATGTGATAAAGAGGAAGTTTTCCTTCGTATTCGCTTATGAGGCAGAATGTCGGGCTAGTGATTGTATCTTCAACTCCAAGAGCAATCGCAATTCCCTTTGTAATTGTTGTTTTTCCTGCCGCAAGAGTTCCCTGCATTGCAAGAATATCGCCTTTTTTTAATTTAGAACCTATTTTTTTTCCAAATTCAATTGTCTGCTCTGGTGAATCTGTATAAAAAGTCATATTGGTAATAATCCTTCGTTGTCCATTGAAAGAATTTTTTCTTTTATTGATTTTGTTACAGGCAAAACTGGATAATCAAAATTTGTGCCGTACGGATAATTTAATGTGACTGTCTTTCGTCCGAACGGATCAACTTCTATTGTAAAAGAAATCTCTACATCTTCCTGCTTTGAGAGAAAATCGATTTTTGCAATTGCAGTATAATTTCGGCGGTAATAAATCAAATTATCTTCAACGCCAATAGAACTGATTTCTAAAACTTTCATGTCTTTACAGAATAATCTAATCTAATTTTACCGTCAATAACAGTATTGCTGTTAAAAAGTCTTATGAATTTTTTTTGCATTTCAAAATGTTTCATAACCGCAGGCGAGTGCATTTATTCTATTCATAATATTTTTTTCAATTTTTACAAATTTTATGTGAATAATATATTCGTTATTTTTTGTTTTTGTAGTTCGGATTATAAAGCCGATTGCGCAGGCTTCTGTTTTTCCGTCAAAAGGAGCTGTTACTTTTAAATATTGCTCTGCTTTGATGGCAAGTTTTGTTGTTATCCTGCATCCTCCGGCAGAAATATCTAAAAGTTGTCCTTCATGTATTTTTTCGCTTGCTTTATATTCTGTTTTGTTGCCGTCAATTTCTGGTTTTACATAAGAAAAACTGCAATCTTGAAAAAGGTCAATTCTCGGAAAAGCGCGTTTTGTTCTGGAAAATATTTTATCGCTGTGGGTGCAGACAAGAAGGTCTGTATCTCTTTTCCCTTTCTGATAACGCACAACCCGGACTTCTATTTCGTAAGGCATTGAGTCTTTGTACACAAAAATCAACTTTATTTTTGAAAGAATTGCTGGTCTGTCCTGGGCAGGCAAATCTTCCGGAAGCTGAAAATGAAGTTCGTACTGATTTGAATCGACAAGAACGGTTAAAAAATGAATTCCCTGCGATGGAGTGTAATTAAAAGTTGTTCCGATTGGAATTACGCGCGAAGTTTTTATAATGGCAGAAGATTCAAACGTTTTTACAAGTTTTGCCCTGAGCGAAAAGATAACTGATTTTGCATTTTCATCTTCTGTGTTTTTTAATGAATTGAATTCACTTTTTAAGTATGAATTAAATGTATTTGTTTTATTGAGAATGTAATTTATGTTTGGGAGCGGATGTTCTGTGCAGATTTTAGAGAAAAGTTGTTTTTCGTCAGTTGAAAGTTTTGCGCGTTTTGAAATTTCATTTATATTTTTTTTTGAAGTAGGGCGGTTTTTGCTTTTTTCTGCATATGAATCTGAAATTTTATATTTTTCGAGAATTTTTGAGATGCCCCATAGAATTACAAGTATTGTCGCAGCAATAAGAGCAACTAGCAGAACGGAAAGAATATTTATGGAAAGCCTTGCTGCAATCGGTGAACCAGAATTCATTTATGCCTCCAGAGCGTCTGCCAGGCTGCCGAGCCGCGGGCTGATTTCGTATTCTGCCAAATCGCCCAAAAGGACTGTGTCCTTTGATTCAATAGCCTGTTCAAAGTCCTTTAGAATCGGAGACAAATCTGCGAAAAATTCGACAAAAGTTTTGCCTTCGATTTTTATTTTTCCAAATTTCTGAGGAAACAAGGCGGAAAGACTTGCTGTGTGGCAAATGCTGTCGATTAAATCAGCAAGCGAAGTAATTATTGAATTTGCTTCATTGTCTTTTCCAGCCTGAAATTTTACAGGAAGTTGTTTTAATTCTTCTGAAAGTTTGCGGCAGATTTCTTTTTCTTCGTTGAAAGAATTTTCGATTGCATCCTGACTTATAATTTCAAGTTCAATTTTTGTGTCCGGACACAATTGTTTTTCGGCAGTTTTGTCAAAATCTTCTGCACTGATATTTTTTCCGTCAACGATAATGCTTATGGTCGTTGCGTTTGATTTCGCACATTCTTCTTCAAAACCTCTGAGAACATCTCCGATTGTTTTTTCGTTTTCGAGCTCAACATCAATCTTTGTCCCGTTTACATAAAATTCCATAAATTTTTCCTGTTTCTGTAAGTTATAAAAATTCAAATTTTAGCTTAGATATATTTTACTATTGTTTTCCGTTGTTTGCAAAGTTTGAGATTGTATTTGACTGTGCGTTCAGACTGTTCAAGGTTCCTTCCATCTGTCCGTATTTCGACCTTAATTGCGCTTCTTTGCTGTCTATTTGACGTTCAAGAGTTGCAATCTTTGTTTCGGACGATTGAATCCTTGTTTTGAGAGTTGCGTTTTTATTTGCGATTATTCCGCCGCTCTGAACCCAGGAACCTAGCTGCCTGTCGAGTTGATATGCAATGCCTGAATCAACGATTAAATCTCCGTCAGAATCGTATCCAAAAATATTTTTTATCTGATCGAGGTCGTTTTCCAGAGCCTTGTCCAGCTGTTTTTCGTTTATTTCAAGGTAACCGCGGAGCTGGCTTGCGGAATATCCTCCTGAAGAACCTGTCGCCCTTGTTGAAATTCCAAGCTGATTGAGCATTGTTATTGCCGCATTTTCTGACCAGCGGTAACTTCCAGAAACAATTGATTGCAAGGAACTTTTTCCGGAACGTAGGGAACTGTCTCCAAAAAACATTCCGAGCCTTTTTTGCGCGTTTTCCTGCTCATCGCTTGTAAGATAATCTAATTCAGAAATAATTTCCGGCTTGTTTTCGCTCAAAATGTTCATTTCTGCCAAAACCTGATTGTAAGTTCCTACAAATTGAATTAGAGCGTCTTTTGCAGATTCTTTGTCCGGTTTTATGTCGATTGTCGCGGTCTTTTCAGTTGAATTAAATACATTCAGCGTTACATGAGGAATTACATCGTCTATTTTGTTTGTCGGACGGTTTACAGTAATTCCTTCGTACTTGATTATTGCATCTCCTGCAGTTGAAACCGGATGCACAGCTTCGTAGCCCAAATCTTTTTTGGAGTCATAAACCGTAAACTTTGAAACAGCAGCCGCTTCTCCTGTGTTTCTGTTTCGTATAACAATGCTCTGAATGTCCGGATAATTTTTTAAATCAACTTGAACTGTTTTTTCTCCAGTTTCTTCATCAATAGCAAGACTTGCGGTCTTAATCTGAGTTTCCTTTCCATCGGCAGTTCTTGCGTAAAAGTCTGTTTCGCCGGCAATTGGCGTAAGCAGGGTAGGAGGCACTGGCGGAAGTTCAACTTGTGTCTTGTCGTTAAAAACAGTCACGTCTTCGTAAGTAACTTTGCCTGCTTCCTGAAGTTCCGGCCGGGTAGTGCGGATAAGGTTTAATTCATCGGTTATATCCTGGGTTTCAAAGGTTGAATACGTGAATTCAATTCTATTATTCTTGTTTTCAAGAATTTCGTCATTAAGTTGAAGTTCAAGTCCAGAGCGCGGAGGAAGAATATAGCGGTTTTCTTCTGAATCCCATTCAACTTCTTTGCTTGTAATTTCCGGCATTCCAGACTGTTCTACCGCAGGAACTGAAAATTCGTCCTGAGGCGAATAAAAATCTTCCAAAGACGTTCCGATTTCCTGAAAGTCAGCCTTTGTTTTTGCAATGATTCCGTGTTTCAGGGCGAATGAAAGCGCATCATCCTTAAAAATTAAAGTATTTTCATCGCCAGTTTTTAATGACTCAAGTAAAAGCGACTGTTTGCTGTTTGAAACACCGACGATGCTTGCTTTTATTGTGTTTGCTCCGCGTTTATTGAGAGAATTTACAAATTCCGAAACTTTTCCGCCTTTCCAGTTAAAAGAAATCGTTTTGTCTGCGACCTGAAAACTGTATTTCCCTTTTGGAATTGAAAAATCTTTGTCCAGCTCTTCCGAAAGAAAACGGTCTGATGTCGCCGGTTTTACAACATCAATTTTAATTTGACCGTAAGCTGCTTCTCGTCCGGGTGTTGCGGTTATTGCATTTTCGTCAGTTGAAGTCGAAATTTTATTGTTGAAGGGATTGTCAAATGAGTAAAGAGTTTTTGTATTTGTGCGAAGAGCCGTCATCTTCTGGCTCATTCCGTTCCAGGCATTTTGCTGTTCCTTGTACCTGTCGAGCGACTCCTGCTCCCTTGTAAGCGGAAGCCGCTCTTTTTTAATCAATGCTTCAATAAAATCGTTAGTCTTATATTTGTCACTGACCCCAGGTATTGATATATCAGCCATGTTGTAATCCTGTAAATTATGCTAATGCAAGAAAATGAATTAAATCATTTCGTCAAACAATACTCCGATTGCTTTCCGTATTCTTACTTTTAACTTTTGAATGTCTTCGGAAGGAATTTGTTTTATGACTTTATCAGTTTTTGAGTCAACAACGGTAACAACGACTTGATTCAGTTCCTTATTTACCGAAAATTGGACTTTTCTACCCGAAACAACATCTGATAGTTTTTGTAATTGACGGACATCTTCTTGTAATTGGGCATTTTTGTCGGAAATGTTTTGAACCACTTGTGCAGCATCTGCCATAGGCATCTTTACTTCCAGTTTTTGCGGAATTCTAGATGCATAAACATTTGCGGAGTTTGCTGATATGCGGCCATCCATTGCCGGCTGCCCTATTGAACTTATTGTCATGGGGCTTTCCTCCTGAAAAATGAAAGAAGAAGGAGGGCGCACCCCTTCTTCTTTACGCTTTTATTCTAAAAAAGATAACATCCAGGAATCTCTTAAATAATAAAAGCGATTTTGCTATCTGAGCAATGCAAGTACGTTCTGTGACTGGCTGTTTGCCTGTGCGAGCATTGCTGTACCAGCCTGTGAAAGAATCTGGTTTTTTGTATACTCAACCATTTCAGAAGCCATATCTGTATCACGGATGCGTGACTCAGCAGCCTGAAGGTTTTCTGCAGCTACGCCAATACCGTTAGAAGCCATTTCAAAGCGGTTCTGGTATGCACCGAGATCTGCACGCTGTTTTGAAACTGTCAAAAGCGCGTTGTCGATTGATGCAATAGCCATGTTAGCTTTGTCTGGTGAATCAATTCCAATCTGTTCATCAGATCCCTGGGCTCCTTTAAGTCCAAGAGCTTCGGCTGTCATAGTGCCGATGTATACACGAGCGTTCTGGTCAACATTTGCACCGATCTGGAACTGCATAATGCGTCCTGATACTGAATCTGAAGCGAATGCGCCTGTAAGAGTATTCATTCCGTTGAACTGAGCCTGAGAAGCGATACGATCTACTTCTGCAACGAGCTGAGATACTTCAACCTGAATCTGCATACGGTCTTCATCGCTGTAGATGCCGTTTGATGACTGAACTGCGAGTTCACGAATTCTTTGAAGAATGTCTGTAGTTTCCTGCAAATATCCTTCTGTAGACTGAATGAAAGAAACACCATTCTGAATGTTTCTGTTGGCTTGATTCAATCCACGAATCTGGCTGCGCATCTTTTCAGATACTGCAAGTCCTGAAGCGTCATCGCCAGCTTTGTTAATGCGCTGACCTGAACTGAGTTTTTCGATGTTTGCCTGCAACTGTTCATTAGAAACTCCCAGTGTGCGATTTGAGTACATCGAACTCATATTGTGATTAATAACCATAATTTGTGCCCTCCATGCAAAAAAACATACGACTTCATGCCGTAAGTCCTGCCATTGTGCGGTTTGCAGTCGGTTTTGCGCCCCCTTCTGCAATTTTAGTCCATCAGCAGGAACTGTTATTCGTATTCTGTATAAAAATACTAATAACCGTCCATACTGTCACAAGGTCATGGAGAGCTGTTTTCAAAGATCATTGGCATTCCTAAAAAAAATGCCCGGTTTTTCAGATAAAACTGCAATAAAATTACAGCTTTTTGTTCTGCAAAACTCTATGAATAAGATTATAGCAAAAAAAACTGCTAAATCAAATTCTAAAGTTAGGTTTTTAGTGTTTTTTGTGAAAAAATAAAAAGAAGTATAACAAAAACACCGCAAAATTTGTCAGAAATTCAAAAATGATTTTAAAATCATACTTAGATTTCTGACAAATTACTATACAGCACTATCTAAGCAAAGACAATACGTTCTGTGATTGTGAGTTTGCCTGAGCAAGCATTGCTGTTCCAGCCTGTGTGAGTACCTGGTTCTTGGTGAATTCAACCATCTGCGAAGCCATGTCTGTGTCACGGATGCGTGATTCAGAAGCCTGCATATTTTCAGCTGAAATATCAAGTCCGCGAACTGCATATTCCATGCGGTTCTGGTAACCACCGAGATCGGCACGCTGCTTGTTAATCTTTTTAAGAGCTTCGTCGATAGTTCCGATTGCGCGGTTGGCCATATCAGGAGATGCCAAACTCATTGGAGTTTCAGTACCGATTTCGCGGATACCGAGAGCTTCCGATGTCATTGTTCCGATGAATACCTGCATACGCTGATCCATGTTTGCTCCAATGTGGAACCACATAGAACCTGTAACAGTGTTTTCACCTGTAGACTGCGCAAAACGTCCTGTGAGCATGTTCATACCGTTGAACTGTGCTGTAGATGCAATGCGGTCTACTTCTGCAACGAGCTGAGAAACTTCAACCTGGATCTGCATGCGGTCTTCGTCGCTGTAGATGCCGTTTGATGACTGAACTGCAAGTTCGCGGATACGCTGCATGATGTCTGTTGTCTCCTGCAGATAACCTTCTGTAACCTGAATGAAACTGATACCATTCTGTGCGTTCTGAGAAGCCTGGTTCAATCCACGGATCTGGCTGCGCATTTTTTCAGATACCGCAAGCCCAGAGGCGTCATCACCAGCGCGGTTGATTCTTTCGCCTGATGAAAGCTTTTCCATGTCTTTTTGAAGACCCTGGTTAGTTACTCCTAACTGTCTGTTTGAATACAGAGCTGACATGTTGTGGTTAATGACCATAATTTTTTCCTCCATGGAAAATTGTCAATCCAAAATCCTTTTTGGACTGTTTGTAAAAGGAAACTTCTGCATTTACAAGGCTACATCCATTTCCTTTTACATTGACTTGTTTGGACATCTGTTTCATCGAAACATTTCTGCCCATAACTTGTCTTTATTCTTATCGGCATTGGAAATAAATATCTTTAATAAAAAATTCAATTTTTTTTGAACTTTTTGAAAAAAATAGTTGAGCGAGGAAGTGCAATTTTACGTGCAGGCAGATTGCAAAATTTTCTGGCATAAAATAGTCAGCTATACTATGTACAAAAAAACACGGTCTGCCAATTTTTTGTGACAGACCGTGCATTGTAGTGTAATTCAAGATGAAATAAAAAAAAATGAATTTTAGCCTTGTTTATTCAGATTTTTTAAGATGTCAGAAATTGCTCGCGCTGCTTTTCCGCGGTGAGAAATTCTATTTTTTTCTTCGGCTGAAATTTCTGCGACAGTTTTTTTGTATTGCGGAAGATAGACAATAGGATCGTAGCCAAAACCTCCGTTTCCTGCCTGTTTTTTTATGTCGTCGATTAGCTCGCCTTCAAAGGTTTCCTGGGCGACAAAAAAACGTTCACTGTTTATGAGCAAAACCATTGCGCAGACGTAAAAACATCTGCGGTTTTTTGAGCCTGTTGCGTTAAGCTGCAGAATAAGGTTTTCATTCTGCTCGTTTTGCGGCATTTTGTGACCGTCTGGATAACCGCGCATAAATTCTGGACCTGCATAGCGTGAAGTGTAGATTCCTGGTGCGTTTGCGAGGC
>NZ_DLLH01000022.1:0-39526 GCF_002476655.1 Treponema sp. UBA7567 | reverse complement strand
AATGGTTTTTCAGCATTTTAACCTTTTTCCTCACAAAACCGTTTTGCAAAATTTGACTCTTGCTCCAGTTATGCTCAAAATTATGAAAATTGAAGAAGCGGAAGAAAAAGCATATTCGCTCTTAAAAAGAATTGGTCTTGCCGAAAAAGCACGCGCTTATCCATCAAGCCTTTCCGGAGGCCAGCAGCAGCGAATTGCAATTATCCGCTCGATTATGATGAATCCGGAAGTTATTCTTTTTGATGAGCCAACAAGCGCCCTTGATCCGGAAATGGTCGGCGAAGTTTTGTCACTTATGCGCAATCTTGCAGATGACGGAATGACGATGGTTTGTGTTACTCACGAAATGGGGTTTGCCCGCGAAGTTGCCCAGAGAATTTTTTTTATGGACGGTGGAAAAATTGCTGAACAGGGAAGTCCAGCTCAAATTTTTGACAGTCCTAAATCTGAACGCTTAAAGCAGTTTTTAAAAGCGGTTCTGTAAAATTTAAAATCTTAAAATTGTAAAAATTAGTGAAAAAAGCATTTCCTTTAAAAATCCTGATTTTCTGTTTTTGCTCACAATTTTTTGCGGATGCTGAAAATTTTATAAAGAATGTTCGTACATCGGAAAGCCCATTTTGCCTTTCTAAAAGTAAAGACGGAGCATTGCTTGGCGCTGGAATTTTTTTGTCCGGAGCGGATTTGTTTTTGGACAACGCTTTAAAAATCAATCGGCAGACGTTTGATGAAAGCCGCAGTTTTGAAAAAAAATCTGTAAACGGTTTTGACAGACTTTTTATGAACGATTACAATTTTTTGCTCGATAAAGTTGGCGGAAACATTTTTTTGTGTTCTGCAATGGCAAGTCCGATTTTTGTTTTTGGAAATTCTCAAAAAAGCGAATGGAAAACTGTCGGCTTAATGTATGCCGAAACTCTTTTAATCGCGAATGGAATTAAGGAGCTTGCAAAACTTTCAATAAACCGTTACCGGCCAATGTGCTATTTTGAAAGCGGCGATGCTTACGATTCGTACAAAGAAGACGGCGATTTTGCGAATTCTTTTCCGTCTGGACACTCAACAATGGCTTTTGCTGGAGCCGCTTTTTCGAGTTATGTTTTTTGGAAATATTTTCCTGAAAGCCCGTTGCGTTACGCTGTTTGCGCCGGAAGTTTTTCTTTTGCAGCTGCAACAGCCGTAAGCCGCGTTTTGTCCGGAAATCACTTTGTAAGCGATGTCGCGGTTGGAGCGCTGATCGGTTCTTGCACAGGATTTTTAGTTCCTTTTTTGCATCAGCCAAAAAAAACAGAAACAAACGAAAATATTCAGGTTGGAATTTTGCCGAACGGTTTTTTGATGAGGCTCAATTTTTGATGGAAGATTTATTCAATTCAAGAAAAACAAGAAATTTGCTTAAAAAAAAAGATTCAGTTTTTAAAAAATGCACGCATCCGCTTGTCGATTTTTTGTGGTTTTTAGGGATAATCTGTTTTTGTGTTGCAATCCGCCATCCTTTTTATTTGGGACTTTCGTTTTTTGCAGGAATTTTATTCAATATTCTTCAAAAAAACTGGCACGGCTTAAAACTGATAATTTTTTGTGTTCCAATTTTTATTTTTCTTTCTGCTCTAAATCCGCTCGTAAGCCATTGGGGAGAAACTGTCCTTTTTTTGATTTTTGGAAAACCTTTTACAAAAGAAGCGTTTATTTACGGCCTCAATATGGGGCTTGTTTTTTTAGTAATGTTTGAATGGTTTTTGTGCTTCGGCTGCGTAATGACCGTGGACAAATTCACTTATCTTTTTGCGCCGGTTTTTCCTTCTGTAAGCTTGATGATGGTGATGATTTTGCGGCTTGTTCCTTTTTGCATAAGGCGGGGGCGCGAAATTTTTGACGGTCGTTGTGCAATCGGATTAAAAAAATCGACTTTTAAGCAAAAATTTTCGGTTTTGAACGCGGTTATGAGTTCAATTTTGGAAGACGGCGTAATGACGGCTTTGAGCATGGAAAAACGCGGTTACGGAACAGCAAGGCGCACTAGTTTTTTGAATTATCGCTGGAGACTTTCAGATTTTTTTGAACTGTTTTTTTTGAGTTTTTGCGCTTTTTTTGTTGTCTGCGGAATAAAAAACGGAACCTGCGCGGTCAATTTTTATCCTGTAACAAATTTTTCAAAAATTTTTGCAAACCTTCAGTCGGCGGAAACTTTTTTTGCCTTTGCAGGATTTTTGTTTTTGCCAATGATTATTAAATTTTTTTCTGAGGATTAAAAAATGAATTATAAAATCAATTTTAACGGAACGGATTTTTTTATAAAAAAAGGGGATTTTGTTGTAGTTTGCGGAAAATCCGGCTCAGGAAAGACAACTTTTCTTCTTCAGTTCGAAAATGAGCTTAAAAAACTCGGTCAAAAAACCGGATTTGTTTTTCAGAATTTTGACTCTCAGCTTGTAACGGACAAAGTTTGGCACGAACTTGCATTTGCCCTCGAAAATACAGCGGTTCCAAGAAAAATTATGGAACGCCGGGTTGCGGAAATGGCGGCGTATTTTGGAATTTCTGACTGGCTTTGCTCAAAAACCGAAAATCTTTCTGGCGGACAAAAACAGCTTTTAAATCTTGCAAGCACAATGGCGTTAAACCCGGATTTTCTTTTGCTTGATGAGCCAACGAGCCAGCTTGACCCGATTGCGGCTTCAAATTTCTTAAACACCGTAAAAAAAATCAATAGTGAGTTTGGAACGACAGTTGTAATTTGCGAACATCGGCTGGAAGAACTTTTTGAAAAAGCCTGCAAAATTTTGTTTTTGGACAAAATGCAAATCCTTTTTGACGAAAAACCAGAAAATTTTTGTCAGAAAATTCTTTCCTGTCAAAAAAAAGATTTGATTGAATTTTTACCGACGGCTTCGAAAATCATTTCTCGTTTTGAAAAAAAGCCCGAAAAACTTCCGCTGAGTGTTGCCCAGGGACGCTCCTGGATTTTGGAATTTTTAGAAAAAGGCGGAAAACTTGAACCGGAAATTTTTAGCCTTTTGGAAGGCGATGAAAATTTAAAAAATGAAAAAAATCATCAATTTGATGAAAAAAACTGCCCTCAAAAATCAAAAAATCTTGTTAAAATAAAAAATTTGAGTTTTAGATACGAAAAAACTTTGCCATGGATTTTGCAGGAACTTGATTTTTGTATCGAAGAAGGAAAAATTTACGCGATTGCAGGAGCAAATGGCAGTGGAAAATCAACCTTGCTCAAAATTTTGTGTTCGCTTTTAAAAAGTTCCCGTGGAACCGTAAAAATTGAAAAAACTGCGCGCAATAAAATTTTTATGCTTCCTCAAAACGTGCGCAATATTTTTACAAAGCAAACTGTTCTGGAAGAACTTGAAGAATGTGGCTGGAAAAAAGACGGAAATTCTGTTTTGAACGAAAATGTTTCTTTGAGCGCGAAATTAGAATCGAAAAAAAATGATTTTGTGATGGAAAACGCAATTTTTTCGCTTAAAGAAAATTTTTTGCATCATCCTTATGATTTGTCTGGCGGAGAAATGCAAAAACTTGCGCTCGCAAAAATTCTTCTTCAAAAACCAAAAATTCTTCTCTTGGATGAGCCGACAAAAGGTTTGGACAACGCGTTCAAAAAAGAATTTAGCCTGCTCTTAAAAAATTTGGCGCGCTCTGGAATTTCAATAGTTCTTGTTTGCCACGATTTGGAATTTTGTGCGTATACCGCGGATTTTACCGGGCTTATGTTTGAAGGGCGGATTTGCGGCTTAGAAAAAACTTCGGACTTTTTTGAAAAAAATATTTTTTACACAACGGCGCGCAACCGTCTTTTGCGCGGATTTGAAAATTCAACCGGCAAAAATTCTGAGGTGGAGGCGGAAAAATGAATTTTTGGCAAAGCGGCCAGGGCGTTGTGCTCGCCTTTTTAGTTTTGATAAATCTCGGTTTTTATTTTGCTTACGAACGCACCCGCCCTTCCAGCGGAGAACTTATTCTCGTTGCGGATTTATGCGCTTTTTGCATTGCGCTCCGTTCAATTTTTAGTTTTGTTCCATATTTTAATCCAGTCATGGCAATAATCTGTCTGAGCGGAATTGCTCTTGGCAGTTTGCGCGGTTTTTTGATTGGCTCGCTTTCCGCGCTTTTGTCGAATTTTATTTTTGGGCAAGGTCCGTGGACTTTGTACCAGATGACTTCATGGGGAATTTTTGGCGCAATTTTTGGCTTTGTTCGGCGCTTTCGGTTTGGACGCAACAAAATTCTTCAAAAAAACAAGGCCGTAAATTTTGGAATTTTGGATTATTGCGTTTTTTGTATTTCATCATTTTTGGTGATTATTTTTATAACTGGACCGATTGCGGATTTGAGCAGCGTTTTTATGTTTGGAATCGACAATGTAAAATCACTTTTTGTTATGCTTGCAGGCGGTTTTGCTTTTAACCTTGGTTTGGCATTGAGCACTGTCGTTACGATATTGTTTTTTTCTAAGCCGTTTTTGTCTGCCTTAAACCGCGTAATTTTTCGGCTCAACGTAAATTCGCTTTTTCATTCTCAGTTTTGATTTTGCAGCCAATCGTGAGCGAAGTTCCTGGCATTGGATAATTTTCGACCGACTGATAGCGTTCATTCAAAATATTGTCCGCCTTAAAATAGATAAGAATTTTTTTCCAGAATTTTAAATTCAGGTTAAGGTTGAGCAGAGTGTACGGTTCAAGAAAAGTTATATTCATATTCGATTTATAGCGTTTTCCTGTGTATTGCGCCGAGACCGAAAAGTCAAATTTTTTTAAATCGACAATTGCCTGCGCAGTTCCTGTAAAATCCGGAGTCCACATTATTCTTTTTTTGTAGGTGAGCTCGTTGGATTTATCCACAAGCTCGTTGTAAAGATATTCGCCGCTGGCTTTTAAAGTCAAAATTCCGTCAAAAAAAGTTTTTTGCGCGTTAAAATCAACTCCAAAATAGAATGCGCTGTTTACATTTTGAGTAGTTCCGCCGCTCCAAGTGATTTTTTTTTCGTAAAAATTTGAAAAAAACTGGATAGAAGAAGGCAAAATTTTATTTTTAAGGTTGAACGTCAAATCCGCTCCCCAGCCTTGTTCTGGTTTTAAATCTGGATTTCCGTGGTAACCCGAACCTTCCCAATAAAGATCGTCCATATTCGGAAACTGAACCATTCTGTAGCCGTCGAGCAAGATTTCGATTTTTGAAAATTTAGCAGCAAATCCAATTTTTGGAATAAAAGCAAGATTTTTTCCGCAGAATTTTATCGCAATCGGAACGGTCATTGAGAAAAAACTGTTGAAATAGAGTTTTGAAGTTTCTTTAAAAACTCCAGACGGCTGAAAATGAATTCCAGAATTTGTTGAATTTAAATGCGTAAGGTCAAACGAAACAGCCGCGCTCTGAGCAAAAATTCCGCATCTGTAAAAATCCGCCGCGACAGAACCTTTAAAATCGTTGATTTTGTGCCTGCTTGGACCATAATTGTCCTTGTATTTTCTGTCGTTGCGCAAGTATGCGAGGTTTGAAGTCAGGTTCATTTTTCCAAAAAGGCCCGGAGAAAACGACGAAAGCGTAAAGTTTACGTTAAAGTCCTTTTGCTTTCCTTGATTTGTCGAATATTCAACGCCTGGAGTTTCTTTGTCGCCGTAATAAACAGAAGAAGCCGCGGTAATCCTGCTTCCGTTGTGCCAGTGCGTAAAGCGAATGTCGCCATTGCCGTCTTTAACAGAAGAATTTTTGCGTTCCTTAAAGGAATTTTGAGAAGTTTTATAAATGTAAGAATTTTTTGCAAAACCGCCTTTTGCGCTTACCGAAAGAAAAGAATTTTCCGACAAGGCCGCAGAATATGCGATTTTTTGAATTACCGTGTCGAGCGGAAAATTCTGGTTAAAAAAGGATTTTAGGGCAGTGTCCGACGAAAATTGCCGTCCAAAAGCATGCTTTTTTGTGGTGATGTAAATTGCGCCGCCAACAGAACCTTCATCTTCCGTTCCTTCCGTAAAACCGCCGCGCACAATTTCGATTTTTTCGACGTCAGCAACATTTATCGAAGAAAAATCAAAAGTGCCGGTTTGAGCGTTGTTCATGCACAGCCCGTCAATAACAACACGAACCGTTTCGTCCGTAAAACCGCGGATCGAAGGCTTGCTTTCCAACCCGTAAGCGCCGTAATCAAGGCTCTGAATCCCAGCCTGGCGCACAACAGCAGAAAGATCCTCTGCATGAAGCTTTTCAATGTCTTCCTTAGAAAAAACAATCCGCTGCTCAACAACCGGCGCCGAAACATAAGTGACGATTTTCGGAAGCGAAATTTCCGGTTCTGAATCAGAAATAGAGGAGGGGAAAGCCTTCCCCTGCGCGTCCACTTCGTTGGCCGCTACCCCATCTCCTAGGGGCTCCGCCCCTAAAACCCCGGTTGCAAGAAATAAAAACAGAAAACCTACTGTTTTACGCATTCGCTGTAATTATCAAAATATCCGTTGGCAATAGTAAAAGTAGAAATTGCTTCTTCGAGAGTTTCGGCCGAAATTTTTCCAGAAGCGTTATATGCGCCGGAAAGCGAAACTGAAGAAGCTGTTAATTCTTTAAATGCAATTGCGTACCATTTGCCGACATCTGGAGCGGTCTCAGAATAAGAATAGTCAGAATTCATTGCACGAGTGTATTTTATATAGATATAACCTGAAGTTGCTGCGTCATTTGTGTAAGAAACTACGAGATTATTTCCTGCGTATGAGTTGTAAGTGCTTGTTGTGCCATTATAACTATATGTACCGCTATTATCGAATGTGCTGGATGTAATCCTGTATACATCCGTTCCGCCTGAATAAGAATTTACCCAAGTTCCAATTAAAGCAGAATTGTCTGAGAGTTCATAAACTCCGTCTGGAAGTCCATTATCATCGTCTTCCTGCTGACAAGACATAAAACCAAAAGAAACAAAAAGAAGCGCGCACAAAACGGCAAGTGCACGGCCAAAAACAAAGCGTGTGCTTTTCATAAAAATTTCTCCTTGACTCCAGAGTGTTGCGTAGAGCCGGATTTGTAAAATCGCCTTAAAAAAAAGACGGTAAAAAACAGGTATTCGGACTTAAAAGGCAAGTACAGTTAAAAACAACCATTTAAATGCCAGTCTTACCGTTCCGCGTCGAGCCTGTGAATTGCACACAGTTCCCCTGTATTTTGCAGAGAGAATTTAGCAGATTTTAAAAAAAGTGTCAGCAAAAACAAATAATATTGCATTTAAACGCTTTGTTTTAGAAATGTAAATTTTTCTCTAATTCTTCCAATTGATAGTTTTGCTTATATTTGATATATTCTATATCTAAAATTAGCGGTTTTAATCCGTAAAAATATTTTTTAGGAGACACACAAAATGGCAAAAGTAGTAACTTTTGGTGAATTGATGCTTCGCATCCAGCCTGCTGACTATTATCGTTTCGTTCAGGTTGACTCAATGACAACAACTTTCGGCGGCGGAGAAGCAAACGTAGCAGTTTCTTTGGCAAACTACGGTGATGACGCTTACTTTGTATCAAAACTTCCTACACACGAGATTGGACAGGCTGCTGTAAACTCTCTCCGCAAATACGGAGTTCACACAGAATATATCGTTCGCGGCGGTCCACGTGTTGGTATCTACTACAACGAGAAAGGAGCTTCACAGCGCGGCTCAAAATGCGTTTACGACCGTGCAGGCTCTTCAATCCAGCTTGCTAAGCCGGAAGAATTCGACTGGAACAAAATCCTTGAAGGAGCTTCTTGGTTCCACATCACAGGAATCACTCCAGCTCTCGGACCAAACATGGTTCAGGCTTGTATCGAAGGATGCAAGGCAGCTCACGAGAAGGGAATCACAACTTCTTGCGACCTCAACTACCGCGGAAAGCTTTGGACAAAAGACGAAGCGCGCAAAGCGATGACAGAAATCTGCAAGTACGTTGATGTTTGTATCTCTAACGAAGACGACGCAAACGACGTGTTCGGAATCAAGTCTGAAGGAACAGACACAACTAAGGGTGAATTGAACAACGAAGGATACCTTTCAGTTGCTCGCCAGCTCAAAGAGAAATTCAACTTCAAGAAAGTTGCAATCACTCTCCGCACATCAATCAACGCTAACCGCAACTTATGGCAGGCTCTTCTCTATGTTGATGACAAAGACTACGCTTTCTCTAAGCAGTACGACATGAACATCGTTGACCGCGTTGGCGGCGGCGACTCATTCGGCGGCGGACTTATCCACTCTCAGCTCAAGGGAATGAACACACAGGATTCTATCAACTGGGCAGTTGCGGCATCTTGCTTGAAGCACTCAATCATCGGAGACTACAACATGGTTTCTGAGGACGAGGTAAACAAGCTCGCAGGCGGCGACGGATCTGGAAGAATCCAGAGATAAGTTTTCTAAAGAAAACTTATCTTAACGAGAAACTGCTTTTCAGTTTCTTGAAAAAAATAATTTTCGGGCGTTTTGCTTGCCGAAATGTCCTTTATAAGGGCGGCTTTCCTTAATAAAACCGCCCTTTTTTATTTTGTTTTAGATTTTTTTTAGTTTTTTCTAATAGTATTTGTTTAGTTGTTAAACAAAAAAATCTAGTGAGATTTTTTAAGTAGAAAAAACATAGGAGGTTTTTTATGTTAAGAAAAAAGATTGCTGCTTTGGTTGCTGCCGGAATGTTGGTTCTTTCTTCTTCGGCTTTTGCAACAAACGTAGGTCCTGGTCTTGGTTATGTTCTCATTGGAGATAAATCTGGTCCTGTTTATGATCTTCTCGCTTCATGGCTCAACAACTGGTTTTGGTGGAACCAGGCGTTTGCTATCACATTCGGAACTTCTGGATATGACCAAGGTCTTATTGGAATGACAGAAACAAATCAGTTCGTAGCAGACAACATGGACGCTCTTGCAGCAGACATTGCTAAGGGTGAAGGCGAATACATCGACACTCTTTCAACTATGCTCAATGTTTCTGACTCGGTTGCTTTCAAAGCTGCTCTTCAGAACAATTTTGATGAAATCTTCACTTCTGCAGATGTTTCTGCTGAAGAAGTTACAAGCAAAATTTATTCTTTTGTAAGCTAAGTTGATTTTTTCAATCAGCAAGGTAAGGTACGGTCGTAAAGCCGTACCT
The DNA here is from genome assembly GCF_002476655.1 of Treponema sp. UBA7567. Classification (NCBI taxonomy): domain Bacteria; kingdom Pseudomonadati; phylum Spirochaetota; class Spirochaetia; order Treponematales; family Treponemataceae; genus Treponema; species Treponema sp. UBA7567. The sequence goes on along the minus strand of NZ_DLLH01000022.1, from coordinate 30,402 downwards.
TATTTGTTTATAGGCATTTTTTCTCTTTTTTTTATTTTTTCTGCATTTTCGGAAGTTAATATAGAGAAAGGCATTGGAGAAAGTTTTTTTTTAAATTTCGGACAGAAGACTGGTGTTGAAGAGAGTTTTTCTGTAGAGAATCTAATCGGGCAAAAAAAATCGATTGATGTTGAAGAAGTAATCCAAAAGGCACAAGACTTAAAACTTTGGGAAGAACCTTATTGGCGCACTTTGGTTCATTATAAGCCTTTATTTTTTGGACATTATAAAAGCCTTGTTGACGATCCAGAATTTTTTTGCGCAAAAAATGGAAAAACTAATCCGCGCGCTGAACTTATAGCGACAGTCCGCGCATTTTTTGAAGAAAAAATTGAAATTCCTGAAGAAACTAAAGAAGAAATAAACTCTGAAAGTCAAAAAGAAACTGACGGCTCAGAAAAAAATACAAAAATTAAAAAACACGCAATTGAACGTTTTCCGGGACGTTACAGATGGATTTGCGAAAAACTTGGGCTTAAAAATAGCGATTTTCCTTATGACGGAGATGCCGCTTATCAGGCGCTTTTTGCAAAATTAAATCCGGGCGATATTTATCTGGTTTTTCCGGCAGGATATTTAAAAAGACCGGCCTCGGTTTTTGGACACACTTTTCTTTTGGTCGAAACAAAAGGACGTCCTCGCCTTACTGCAAATTCTATAAATTACGGCGCTGTAACGAGTATGACTGGCGGTCCGCTTTATGCAATCTTGGGACTTGTAGGCGGTTTTCACGGATATTATGGTTTTGAAGCATATTACGAAAAAATCAAGCAGTATTCTGATATGGATATGCGCGATATGTGGGAATACCGGCTCAATCTGACAGATGACGAAAAAGATAGAATGCTTCGCCATGTTTTTGACTTGGCAGGAATTTATTCAAGATATTATTTTACTGGCGAAAACTGCTCTTACAACCTGCTTTTTTTGATAGAAGCGGCTCGCCCTTCGACAAAAGTGACCGAATTGATTGGCGGCGTTGTAGAACCTGTCGAAACTGTAAAATTGGTTTACGAATCTGGCCTTGCGGATAAAGTTGAATACAGACCGTCGGTTTATTCAAAAATAGAAAATGAAAAGGCACTTTTGACAAAAAAAGAACAAAAATTTGCAAAAAAACTTTGCCTTGGAAAAACAACTGCGGAAGATTTTCCTTTTAAGGATATTTCGCCTGAAAAACAGGCCGCAATCTGGGAACTTTGCGCAGATTATCTGAACGTTCTTCTTCATTCAAATAAAATATCTTCGGATGAATACAGACCCCGCTATCTTTCTGTTTTGTCTGCCAGACGCAAGCTTGGAAAACTTAATCCGCCGGAATTTTCGGTTCCTGCGCATCCGGAAGAAGCGCATGGTTCTAAAAAAATTGCTTTTGCCGGCGGATACGACAAAAAAGGTGGCTTTATCGGGACAAATTTCCGTCTGACCGCGCATGAGCAGCTTGAGCGTTCGGCTGGATATTCTGAGAACTCGGAGCTTGCCTTTGCAATGGTTGATTTGCGGTATAATTTTTCTAGAAACGAATTTTATCTTCAAAAAGCAGATTTGCTTTCGATAATTTCGCTTCCGACAAGCGATTTATTTTTCTTTAACGGTGCTTCGCAGCTTTTGACCGGGGTTGAAAAAAATCTTGACAAAGACGGTTCTGAGAATTTTGCCTGGCGCTTAAAAACTTTGTACGGTTTTAGTATTCGTCCAATTTCTAGAGTTCAACTTTATGCTTTGGCCGGAATCGACTGTTATTTTTCTCCGTCGTACAGTTACGGAACGGAACTTTTTGCTGGCGGAGAAACAGGTTTTATTGCCGGAATTGATATTTTTAGAACCAAAATTTATGCGGACTTTATGCTGAATGTTTTTGATACCGAATATTTGCGTTCAAAATTTGGAATTGAAACCTGCCTGTCTGTTTCCAAAAACGCGTCTTTTAAGGGCGGCTATTCTTTTTTGCGCAATTATAAAAAAAACTGGCACGAATGGAATATTTCATTCAATCTATTTTTTTAAGGCGCAATGGTAATTTTTGAAAAATAAATGTATATTTTACGGAGGGAAACGAATGAAAAAAAATCTCTCGATACTAATCAGCGTATTTTCTGTAATTCTTCTTATTTTTCTTTTTTTTTGGCATGAATTTAAAAGCGAATATTTTGAAATTGTCTTTTACAGCGTAGTGTGCATAGAAATTTTGATTACAGTTTTGGGTTTTATGCTCAATTCAATTTTTGAAGAAAAAGAAAACAAAGCTGATTCTTTGCAGGATTTTTTTTCTGACACTCTCGAAGACGAAAAATCGGCAGTTAAAAAAACTGAAGACGAAAAAAACGAATCTTACGAAACTGTCTTGTCCGAAATTTCAAAGCCTTTGCAGACAATTCAGGCAATGTCTGGAATTCTTTCTGAGCCGCTTGACGAAAATTCTCAAATTTCTGCTGCCAGACTTATTACAAAAAACATTCATCTTATAAAAGACATAATTGGTCAAAAAACTTATAGCGATAATCAAAAAATTTCAGAAAAAGATATTTTGCTTCAGCTTGTGAAAAATGTTCCTGTAAAAAAAGATGTCGAACCTAGAATTTCTATTGGAATTTATGGAGATGTAAATTCTTACAATCTGACTTTGAGGCTTGTTTTGCAGTCTTATGGTTTTTTTGTGCGAATTTTGGAGCGTTCTCAAAAAGCGCTTTTTGCAATCGAAGACGATCTTATTCAAATGCTGATAATTTCGCCGGAATCGGAAAATGACGAGGCTTTTTATCTTTGCAAGACAATTCGGAAAAAATATGCGGTTCTTGAGTTTCCAGTTTTGATGCTTGTGAACAAATACAATTCTTATCTTATGGAAAAAAATTTTGAAGGCCAGATAAATGATTTTCTTGTGCGGCCGTTTGATATTTCGGCATTGCTTGGACGAATTCGGATTCTCGAAAATTACAGAAATCTTTGGCTTGAAAAACAGGAGCTTTTAAAAAGCGAAAAAGAAAAAAGCACTTTTTTGTATTTTGTAACGCACAACGTAAATACGCCGCTCACGGTTTTGTTGAATGAAATTCAAAAATTGCAGAAAATGGCAAAAGACGAAAAAAGCGAGAGGCTTCTGTCAGAAATTCAAAGTATTTGCGATTGCGCCGGCCAGATAAACATAATTATTCAGAATGTTTTGAATTCTTACAGAATTTCAGACGGACGTTATCTTGTAAATCCAAAAATTATAAATCTTGAAGAATTTCTTTTAGAAGAAAACAAATTTTTGATTCAAAAAGCCAAACGAAAAAATCAAGCTTTTGCATTTGAATGTAATTTTCAAAATCCGCGCATTTTTTGTGACGAAAACAGCTTAAAAGGAATTTATGTAAATCTTGTAGATAATGCGATAAAATATACTTTTCCAGAGGGAAATATAAAAGTTAGAATCGATGCAAGCGAAGAAAATACTTTTTTGCGTGTAATTGATGATGGAGTTGGAATTCCTGAAGAAAAAAGGCCGGTTCTATTTAATCGTTTTGCAGGAATCGGTTCAAAACACGGAAAAAATGAGCAGTCTGTCGGGCTTGGGCTTTATGTTGTAAATGAAATTTGCAAATTGAACGGGCTTGAGCTTGAATATGCGGAAAATTCTGAAGCAGTGAGCGGCAGTATTTTTACTGTGATTTTTAAGAGGCTTGGTTGAATGGACGAAAAAGAAATTATAATGGTAGTTGAAGATTCTGAGTCGCTGAATAATTTTATTGCCAAAAATCTTGTTGAGCAGGGATTTGAAGTAATTCAATGTTTTAACGCAAAAGACGCATACAGAAAACTTTCAAAAAATTTTATAAGCCTTGTAATTTTGGATTTAAATCTTGGAGATGACATTGGAGGAATGAGAGTTTTACATTCGATTCGGCTTCAAGACAAAATTCTTCCAGTTATGATTGTCTCTTCGATAAATACCGAAAAAAGCAAGGTTGAAGGTTTTAGAGAAGGTTGTGACGATTATATTACAAAGCCTTTTTACATTGAAGAATTGATTTTGCGAATAAAAAGAATGCTTGAAAAATCTTTGCTAATTGATTTTAACAAAAATACACTCGAAACGATTTATGCCAATGGAATTTTTGAACTTGATTTGAATTCTTTTACGGTTTGTAAAAATGGAAAGAAAATTCCAATGCGAAAAAAACAGTTCGATATGATGCTTTATTTTATCCGAAATTCAAACAAAATCCTGTCGTTTGAGGCGATTTATCAAAACGTTTGGAATGAGCCTATTCCGGACGAAAAAACTCTCGAAAGCAACATTTACGTAAATATCCGGACTTTGCGCAATCTAATAGAGGACGACAAAAAAAATCCTCGCCACATAGTTTCTGTGAGCAAATGTGGTTATATTTTTGTGCCAGAATAAAGCAAAAATTGATTTTTAGCTCAAATATTCTGGACGTTTTTTTATGAATTCGCGTTTTTTTATGTCTGTCAGCGATAAAATTTTGTCTAAATCGGAATTTTTCGAAATTTTTGCGTAACCTAGAGTAACAAGAGGCATTTCTTTAAAATCGAAACTTTCTTTTATAAATTCGATAAAAAATTTGCGGTTGAGCTCGTCAAAATTGAGCGTCATGTCGCTTATTGTCGCTAAAAATTCTTCACTTCCGATTCTGTAGCACTGACCGTATTTTTTGAAAAATTTATTGAAAATTTTTGAAACAGTCACAATAATCCTGTCGATTTCTTTGCGTGAATAATTTAGTTTAAGTTTTGCAAAATTGTCAATTTCTGCAACAACAATGCAGTGGTCTTTTTTTTGGCGGCAGAGCCATTTTTTTAAATTTCCGTAATTTAAAAGACAGGTTTGGACGTCTAACTGCTGGTAAAGAGTTGTGTGATAGATGTAATAAGTCAGGAGGGAAATGTTTATTGTAAGCCACGTAATTTGAATTTCGGGATAAAAAAATTGAACGATGCTTCCAAAAAAAACAAGCAAAAAGTTAAGAAGCAGTACAATTCCGTTATTTTTCCAAAAACGCATAGAAAGCCGGATGTTTGTGAGCAAAAAATAAAAAAGACTGAGCATGTAAAAAACTACGTAAACAAAAAAGCCCTTTGCCCTTGAATAATGATTTTCTTTATCAACGTAAAAAACGCTGTATTTTGGAGTTGCAATCAGCGAAACAAGAAGCCAGAGCGAATAAATTGCGCATAAAAGAACCATTGGATTTATTTTAAAACGATTTTCGCCAATGTGTGGAAAAAGTGCCTTGCTCAAAGAAACGTAGACGGCTGGAGTAAGGCTAAAACCGATATAATTTGAAGCAATATGGAAAAATTTGAATTTTGGCGGAGTGTTGTTAAAAATTATCGTGAGCACTTCCATAATGCAGATTAAAAAAACAATTGCGCCTGTTGTCTGAAATTTATTTTTTTGATAAGTGCTGATTATAGAATTCCCGGAAACCAAAACAAAAAGAATTACAAGGGAAAAAATATTTATGCAGGTGATTGTCGAAAAATAAGGAGACACGAACTCTTTACTCCAAAATGAGCAGATGACGGGAGTCGAACCCGCGCGCCAACCTTGGGAAGGTCGTATACTACCGTTATATTACATCTGCAAATCTGACTTTAAATATAATAGATAAAACACTAAAAAACAATATTTCTAAAAAAAATCTAAAAAATTACGGATGCACTTGATTTTTTTTATGCAATTTTTAGCCCGGACATTAGCCAANNTGGCGGTTGGCCGGATTGAGAGAAAAATGCGCTCCAAAAAATTTAACCGAATTTTAACAATTTTATAGCACAATTTTTACAGCGCAGACTTAAATTGCTTATTGTAAATTAGATTTTCATACAGGAGGTTTTTACTATGAAAATTAATAAGATTGCAGTTTTGGCAGTTGCTGGTTTGGCTCTTTTTGGTTCAGATTTGTGGGCTTGGCCATGGGGAAAGAAAGATGGAAAAATTAAGGATTCGATTACTGTAATTTCTCGTGAGGCTGGCTCTGGAACCCGCGGAGCTTTTGTTGAACTTTTTGGTGTCGAAGCTAAAAATGCTCAGGGCAAAAAAGTTGATATGACAGTTGATTCCGCTGATATTACAAACAGTACAGAAGTTGTAATTACTTCTGTTTCTGGAAATCCTTCTTCAATCGGATATATTTCCCTCGGTTCTTTGAATAGCACTGTAAAGGCTTTGGAAATTGACGGTGCAGTTGCTTCTGTTGCAAATATCAAAAATGGCTCATACAAAGTTAGCCGTCCTTTTAACATTGTAACAAAAGACGGTCTTTCTCCTGCCGCGAGCGAATTTAAGAGATTTATTCTTTCTGCTGATGGCCAGGCAATTGTAGAAAAGAAAGGCTACATTGCTGTTGCTAAAAATCAGCCATATCTTGCAAATGTAAAATCAGGAAAAGTTACAGTTGCTGGTTCTTCTTCGGTTTTCCCTGTTATGGAAAAACTTGCTGAAGCATTCAAAGAAGTAAACCCTGGAATCGTTGTTGAAGTTTCTCAGAGTGATTCTACAACAGGTGTAAACAGTGCAATTCAGGGTGTTTGCGATATTGGTATGGCTAGCCGTGACCTTAAAGCAAGCGAAACTGGCGTAAATGCTGACAAAATCGCAATCGACGGTATTGCAGTTGTAGTAAACAAGAAGAATCCTGCAAATGGTCTTACAAAAGAACAGGTTCGCAAAATCTTTGTAGGCGAAATTACAAAGTGGAGCGAAGTAAAGTAGTTTTTGGTTGGTAAAAAAGGCGGACTGTCAAAAAAAGTGATGTGAATGCTTAAAAACGGAGCATGCGTGATTTTTGAGGGCAGTCCAGTTTTTTAGTTCTTGAATTGTTGAAGGAAATATTTTGAAAACAAAATTAGAATCGACAATGAAATTGATTTTTTTGCTTGCGGCGAGCGTGAGTGTTGCGGCGGTTGCATTGATTTGTTTTTTTATGTTTGCAAATGGCGTGCCGGCAATGCAGAAAATTGGTTTTGGAAACTTTTTGCTTGGAATGAAATGGAAGCCTGAGATTGATTTGTACGGAATTTTTCCAATGATTGTTGGAAGCCTTGTCGTAACATTCGGTGCAATTATTCTTGGCGTTCCATTTGGAATTATGACGGCGATTTATATGGCTCGTTTTTGTCCTGCAAAGTTTTATCCTGTTATGAAGCACGGTGTAAATCTTTTGGCTGGAATTCCTTCTGTCGTATACGGATTTTTTGGTTTGACGGCTATTGTGCCGGTAATCCGTTCAGTTTTTGGAGGAAGCGGAACTAGTATTCTTGCTGCTTCGATTGTGCTTGCAATAATGATTCTTCCGACGATTATAAGCGTTAGCGAAACTTCTTTGAGGGCTGTTCCTGAGCTTTATTACGAAGGCTCTCTTGCTTTGGGCGCCTGTAAGGAGCGAAGCGTATTTTTTGCTGAGCTTCCTGCCGCAAAATCTGGAATTATTGCGGGAATTATTCTTGGAGTTGGACGTGCGGTCGGCGAAACTATGGCTGTAATTATGGTTGCCGGAAATCAGGCGGTTATGCCTCGCGGACTTGTAAAAGGAATCCGCACTTTAACGGCAAATATTGTTCTTGAAATGGGATATGCCGCCGGACTTCACCGTGAAGCTTTGATTGCAACTTCGGTTGTTTTATTCTTTTTTATTTTGATTATAAATTTTGTATTTATGATAACAAAGAAAAAGGCGTAAAAATAGCAGTTAGCAGTTTTTGGAGGAATTGATATGAATCAGACAAAACAATCTGCAATTTTTCGGTTTATTTTAAGAACTTGCGCATTTGTTACTTTTGCAATTATTGCAGGTCTTGTGATTTATATTTTTGCAAAAGGCGCGATGTATATAAATCCGTCGCTTTTTTCTTTGCATTACACGAGCGAAAATGCCTCTCTCTTTCCGGCATTGGTAAACACTGCGATTGTGCTGGTTGTTTCGCTTGTTATGGCAGTTCCGGTTGGTGTTGGAGCGGCGATTTATTTGGCAGAATATGCAAAAGCCGGAAACCGTTTTGTCCGTGTGATTAGAATTACGGCGGAAACTCTTACAGGAATTCCGTCGATTGTTTACGGTTTGTTTGGACTTTTGCTTTTTGTAACTGCGTTGAAATGGCAGTTTTCGCTTTTGGCAGGCTGCTGCACTTTGGCAATTATGATTTTGCCAGTAATAATGAGAACTTCTGAAGAAGCCTTGCTTTCTGTTCCAATGACGTACAGAGAAGCAAGTTTTGGTCTTGGCGCTGGAAAACTGCGCACTGTATTTAAGATTGTCCTGCCGGTTGCAGTTCCTGGAATTGTAAATGGAATTGTTTTGAGCGTAGGAAGAATAATTGGAGAAACTGCGGCGCTTTTGTATACGGCAGGAACTGTAGCCCATATTCCGAACAATTTAATGGGAAGCGGCCGAACTCTTGCAGTTCATTTGTATTCGCTGTGGTGCGAAGGTTTGCGGACAGAGCAGGCGTATGCGACTGCGGTTGTGCTCGTTCTGTTTGTAGTTGTGCTGAACTTTATTTCTGGAAAAATAGAAAAAACAATGACAAAGCGGCAAGGATAGGAGTGGCGGCGCAGCCGTTGCGGAGCAATGAAGTGCAGTTAGCACGGAACCACGGATAGCCTGGTTTTTGGCGGTCAAAACCGACAAAAAGCCGCCTAAAAAATAAAAATTAGAGGAGCAGATGCAATATGGGAGAAAACAATAATTTTCCGAAAGCGAAGATTTCAATACGCAATTTTGATTTGTTTTATGGAAATTTTCAGGCCTTGCATTCGATAGATATGGATATTCCTGAAAATAAAATTACGGCTTTTATTGGACCGAGCGGTTGCGGCAAGTCGACTTTGCTAAAATCTTTGAACAGAATGAATGATTTGGTCGAAAATTGCAAAATTTCTGGAGATGTTTTGCTTGACGGAACTAGCATTTATGAGGGCTGCGATGTAAATTTGCTTAGAAAACGCGTTGGAATGGTCTTTCAGAAGCCGAATCCTTTTCCAATGAGCATTTACAACAATATTGCTTACGGGCCTCGAACTCATGGAATTACAAAAAAAGCGGACTTGGACGAAATTGTTGAAAAATCTTTGCGCGAAGCGGCAATTTGGGACGAAGTTAAAGACCGCCTTAATAAAAGTGCGCTGGGAATGAGCGGAGGTCAGCAGCAAAGGCTTTGTATTGCGCGTGCTCTTGCCGTAAATCCAGAAGTTTTGCTTATGGACGAACCGACTTCTGCCCTCGACCCGATTTCGACCGGAAAAATTGAAGAACTTTGCGACCAGCTTAGAAATGACCTGACAATTGTAATTGTAACTCACAACATGCAGCAGGCGGCGAGAATCAGCGACAGAACGGCATTTTTCTTGCTTGGAAAGGTTGTGGAATACGGCGAAACCGAACAGATTTTTTCTACTCCAAAAAACAAAAAAACGGAAGAATATATTACCGGCCGTTTCGGTTGATTTATTCAAATTATTCAAAAAAAACAAAGTTTGCGGTGCAAAGCAGGAGGCATGATAAAAATTACATCCTTGTAATTTTTATCATTACAGTTTGTTCAAGCGTTGCTTTCACAAACTGTGATTCTCGCCATCCATGGCTCGCCGCTAATGCGGTGCAAAGCAGGAGGAAATCATGAGAACTAAATTTGATAATCAGCTCAAGGAACTTAACGATGCGCTGGTTTTTCTTGGCTCGGAATGTGAAGATTGTTTGACTTACGCAATGCAGGCGCTTGTGACTGGTCAAAAAGAAATGATTGAACGTGCAATGGAATGTGAAAGAAATACCGACGTAAAAAAACGTGAAATTCAGGCAATGTGCATGAGGCTTTTACAGCAGCAGCAGCCGGTTGCGGGAGATTTGCGAGTTATAAGCGCGGCTCTTCGTATGATAATTGATATGGAACGAATAGGCGACCAGGGAAGCGACATTGCGGAAATTTCAAATCATATTGATTTTAAAAAAAATGAATACAATAAGTTGATTACGCAAATGGCAGATATTACAATAAAAATGCTGAACACTGCGGTTTCTTCGTTTGTAAGGCGGGATGCAGAACTTGCGGCAACTGTTGAAAAAATGGATGATGATGTTGATGAGCTTTTCTTAAAAGAAAAAAACATCCTTGTCGATATGATGGGAAGCGGCGAAAAAACTGACAGAAAAACTGCGGAACAGACTCTTGAAGTGCTGATGATTGCAAAGTATTTTGAAAGAATCGGCGATCACACTGTAAATATTGCACATTCGGTAAAAACAATGCTGAACGACGGAAAAACTGCGTAATTTGCGGCTTGCGGAAACTGAGCGGTCAGACCGGGCAATTTGCGGTTTAGGCGGGGATTTGCGGTTAAAAGGCAGAAAGTGGATGCTCAGATCGGGCAATTTTCGGTCAAAAAGCGGCAAAAAACAAAATATGGGAGAATTGGTATGAAAATTTTAATTACTGACGACGAAGAGCCGATTCGTGAACTTATAAAATACAATGTTGAAAAAAGCGGGTTTGAAACGGTTTGTGCGGAAAATGCGCTTCAGGCGGTTCAGTTTGCGCGGTTGGAAAAACCAGATCTGATTCTTCTTGATCTTATGCTGCCTGACATGAGCGGTCTTGACGTCTGCCGGATTTTAAAAGGCGATGATTCTACCCGCTCAATTCCAGTCATCATGGTTACCGCAAAAACCGAAGAAAGCGACATTGTTACTGGACTTGAACTTGGGGCGGATGATTATATTACAAAACCATTTTCTACAAAAGTTTTGCTTGCCCGAATTCAATCTGTGTTGCGTCGTGCTCAAAATCAAAACTCTCCTGCGGTTTCTGGGGACGTTTTGACTGCCGGCCCCATTTCTGTCGATATTCCGCGTCACGAAGTTTTGTTTGAAGGCAAAAAGGTTGAATTTACTGCGACTGAATTTGCAATTCTTGAACATCTTGTGCGTCATGCAGGACAGGTTTTCTCTCGCCAGCAGATTATAAATGCAATCAAAGGTTCGGATTATCCTGTTACAGAACGGGCAATTGACGTTCAAATTTTGAGTATCCGGCACAAGCTTTCTGACGCTGGCTGCAAAGAAATGATTGAAACAATTCGCGGTGTTGGCTACAGAATGTACGGAGAAGAGGCAGTTGAGTAAATGATTAAGAAAAAAACGGTTTCGATTACAGTTTTGCTTTTTGTTCTGAACGGACTTATTTTGACTTGTGGATTTTTTTATCTTTTAAAGCAGAATATTTTGTCGGTTCGGACGGTTGCGGAAAATCAAACTGAAGAGAATTTGAGTGTTTTTGGAAATTCGCTTGTTCAAATTGTGTCTGAGCATTTAGGCGAAAAAAATAAAGATAAAAATATTGACGAATTTTTGAAAAAATTCAATTTTACGGATTCTGTTGGATTTCGCGGTTCAAATTCCTTGTCAAAAGATTTTCGCATAACGCTTGTTGCTCCAGATGGAAATGTGATTGGCGATTCTGAAGCTGATGAAATTTCAACTCTCGAAAATCACAAAGACCGCGAAGAAATTTCGGCGGCGCTTTCTGGAAAAGAAGGAAAGGCGATTCGTAAAAGTACGGTTTCAAACGACAACGTAATGTACTATGCCTTGCCGATTCAGACAAAAAACGGAATTTACGCATTAAGGCTCTCGGTTCCGCTTTCGATGTCAGTTTATTTTTCAACGAGCTCAAAAAAACAAATAATCGAAACCATGTGCACGGTTTTTGTAATAATTCTGCTTCTTACGTTCATTGTTTCTGCTTATATCGTTCATCAGATTAAAAAACTTGAAATTCTTTCAGGAGAATATAAAAAAGGAAATTTTGACGCAAAAAGCACTGTACGCTCTCCTTCTGAACTTAGAAAGCTTGGCAACCGAATGGAAATTATGGCGACAGAAATGCAGCGTCTTGAGCAGGTTCGCAAGGATTTTGTTTCAAATGTTTCGCACGAATTGAAAACTCCTGTTACATCGATTACGGGTTTTACGGAAACTTTGCTTGATGGCGCAATCGATGACAAGCCTACCGCAATTCACTTTTTGCAAATCATAAACGCTCAAAGCATAAGGCTGATGGCTATTATTGAAGATTTGCTTACGCTTTCAAGACTTGAAAAAGACAACAAAAAACCAGAAACCATGAAGCACGATGTTGTTGCTGCCACAAAACAAGTTTGCGAACGTTTTATGAGCAAGGCGGAACTAAAAAATATAAAACTTTTGTGTTCGGTTGATGTTGGAAAAAGCGATAAAGTCTGCTGTATGCTCAACGAAGGACTTTTTGACGAAGCCTTGGGGAATTTAATCGACAACGCAATAAAATACTGTCCGGAAAATACCGAAGTCGACTGTAAAGTAAAACTTTTTGCAGAGAGAAACCTTGTTCAAATTTCGGTGGAGGACAACGGCCAAGGAATTCCAAATGAATATAGGGAGCGGATTTTTGAACGCTTTTACAGAATTGACAAAGGCCGCAGCCGGGATATGGGCGGAACAGGTCTTGGACTTTCAATTGCGGCCCATATCATAAAAGCTCACGATGGCAAGCTGTATGTAACCGACCGCTTGGACAAGAAAAACGGCGCGCGTTTTGTAATCGAACTGCCGGTTATAAAACAGTAGAAAATGCTGTAAAAAATTATTTTGAAATTCGGGCTATAAGTTTTTCCATACATTCTTTTGAAAAATCAAAATATGTACGGCCTTTTTCTTTTTTTGCACCGAGTTTTAAATAATAGTCGATTGAACCTGTGTTAAAATCGAGAGCGCTCCATTCCAGTCCAATATAGCCTTCTTCGAGAACTTTTTTGCAAATATGAGCCAAAAGCCTTGTTCCGTAGCCTTTTCCGCGGAATTCTGGCTTAAAATAAATATCTTCGATATAAACACGTCCGCGAGCCGAATAAGAACCATAAACCGGATAATAAATCGCATAGCCGATTGCCTGACCGTCAAGTTCTGCAAAAAGCGCGGTGGCAATTTTACGGTCAAAAAGCCAGTGGCGCATCTCGTCTTCGGTTCCTGTTACATCTTGAGGCCGGCGTTCGTGTTCTGCAAGCCCAAGAATAAGTGATTTTAAAGTAGCCATGTCATTTGGCGTAACCGTTCGGATAGAAAATGAATCGTCCATGAGGAATCTCCAGTTTTTGTAATATTTGAATATCGTGGTTAAAAATCGAGGATTTGCGGACAAAAAATAAGCCCGAAATCAAATTCAATAATACTATTCTATTTTAATTTTTGCAGAATGTCACACGGATTTGAGAATGATTTTATAATGAATGGAATTTTTATGCTTAAAACTGATTTTTGCCGCCGTTGTTCATAACGAGCTTTTATTATGGCACGGAAATGTTTTTTTTGCTAAAATAGTCTGAATATATTGAAGAAAATTGACGCAGGGGGAAGTGCGATGTACGAATCTGGTGAAGACTATCTTGAGGCAATTTTGCGCTTGCAGCTTGAAAATGGTTTTGTCCGCTCCGTTGATGTTGCTAATAAACTTGCTGTTTCTCGTCCAAGCGTAAGCCGGGCAATGGGACTTTTGGAAAAAGACGGTTATATAGAATTTACGCTCGGCAACACGATTAAATTGACGGAAAAAGGCCAGCTTAAGGCGGAAGATGTTTATGGACGTCACAAACTTTTAACACTTTTTTTGCAGAAAATTACGGGGCTTTCGGAAGAGCAGTGCGAAGAAAATGCTTGCCGTGTTGAACATCAGATTGATGTCGATGTTGTAAACGGCATAAAAAAATGGGTTGAAGAAAACTAAAATGGCTAAAAACAAAAAATCTGCGGTCTTGCCGTTAAGTTTTAGAGATGTAAAGAAAAACGAATACAAACTGTTTTTTTCGTATTTTAAGCCGCATAAATGGCTCTTTTTTGCGGATTTGTTCTGCGCAGTTTTTGTTGCCGCCGTTGATGTTGTTTTTCCAGTAATTTCAAGATTCACATTGAATAAAGTTTTGCCGCAATATTTAGATTCCGCCGATAGTTCAATTCAGCGGACTGTAATTTTTACTTTTTTTTCAATAATTGCGCTCTGTTTTTTAATGTGCGTTTTGCGGACTGTTGCGCAATGGTTTATTACATTTTTTGGACATGTTTTTGGTGTCGCCGTTGAAAAAGATATGCGGCGCGATATTTTTGAACATATCGAAAAGCAGTCATTTTCTTTTTTTGACAAAAATCGTACTGGTCAGCTTATGAGCCGCAGTACAACTGATCTTTTTGAAATTTCTGAACTAGCGCATCACGGACCGGAAGATTTGCTGATTTCGCTTTTAACGCTTTTTGGCGCATTTTTTGTAATGGTTTCAATTCGTTGGCAGCTTGCAGTAATTGTTTTTGTAACCTTGCCTCTTCTTATTTTTGCGGTTTATTCGAGCCGAAAAAGTTTAATGGGTTCTTCGAGCCTTGTAAAAGGAAAAACTGCGGAAATCAACTCGGCGGTCGAAAGTTCAATCAGCGGCGCAAGAACTACAAAAATTTTTACAAATGAAGATTACGAATTTTCAAAATTTGAAAAAAGCAATCAGAATTTTTTTGACGCAAAACGCCTTTATTACAAGGCAATGGCCGGAATGCACTCAAAAATGGAATTTGTCACTCACATTTTGAGCGTAATTATTCTGGCTGTCGGCGGATTTTATATAATGAAAGGAAAAATGACTCTCGGAGATTTGGTTGCCGCAAATATGTTTGTTGCCGCTTTTTTGCAGCCAATCCGTCGTCTTGCAAATTTTGTTGAGCAGTTTAGCACTGGAATGGCAGGATTTATGCGTTTTTCGGAAATGATGCAAATTCACGAAGAAATGCCGGAAAAACCTGGCGCAGTAGAACTTTCTGCAAAAATTGAAAATGTAGATTTTGAAAACGTAAGCTTTGGTTATTCGGAAAATTTTCCTGTCTTAAAAAACATTTCTCTCGAAGTAAAAAAAGGACAGACTGTCGCTTTTGTCGGACCGAGTGGCGGTGGAAAAACAACTCTCTGCAATCTTCTTGCGCGTTTTTATGAAGTTAAGGACGGTTCAATAAAAATAAACGGAATTGATATTCGCGATTACAAGTTAAAATCTCTTCGTTCGCAAATTGGTTTTGTTCAGCAGGATGTTTTTATGTTTGCTGGAACAATAAGAGAAAATATTGCTTATGGGCGGCCGGAGGCAACTGAGGAAGAAATTATTGAGGCTGCAAAAGAAGCGGAGATTTACGACGACATAATGAATATGCAGAACGGTTTTGACAGCGTAATCGGCGAGCGTGGAATTAAGCTTTCCGGCGGACAAAAACAGCGGATAAGCATTGCGCGCGTTTTCTTAAAAAATCCTCCTGTTCTGGTTCTGGACGAAGCAACAAGCGCTCTCGACAGCATTACCGAGCAAAAAATCCAAAATGCTTTTGACAGGTTGTGCAGCGGACGCACGGCTTTTGTAATTGCGCATCGCCTGAGTACGATAAAAAATGCGGACAAAATTGCCGTTTTGGAAAACCACAAAATTGTAGAAACCGGAACTCACGAACAGCTTTTGAACAAAAAAGGCGAATATTTTAATCTCTATACGGCTCAGGCGCGGATTTAGTTATAGCGCAGATTTTAAAATTTCAATTTTTCTTACAATTTTTATTCTTTTTTTTGATAATTTATTGAAAAATCTTGAATGAAATTTTGCATTATGCTTAAATCAATTTGCGACTAATTCGCAAATTGAAATATGGCGAAAATCAATTATTCTACTGAGCAGAGAAATTCTCTTCTTTCGTTTTTTAGCGAAAATCCCGACAAGATGTTTTCTGCAAAACAAATTGAGCTTGCCTTGAGCGGAAAAGAAATCAGCAAAAGCGCCATTTACAGAAATTTGGCGGAGCTGGAATCTGAAGGAAAAATTAAAAGATGTTCAAAACCAGGTTCGAGAGAATCTTTCTATCAGTTTTTTGATTGCAATTCCTGCCGGACACATATTCACCTTTCGTGCCAGAAATGCGGAAAAATTTTTCATT
This sequence comes from Treponema sp. UBA7567, assembly GCF_002476655.1. Taxonomy (NCBI): domain Bacteria; kingdom Pseudomonadati; phylum Spirochaetota; class Spirochaetia; order Treponematales; family Treponemataceae; genus Treponema; species Treponema sp. UBA7567. The sequence goes on along the minus strand of NZ_DLLH01000022.1, from coordinate 14,371 downwards.
TCGATGAAGCGGCTGCGGAAAAACTTGTTGCTGCTCTTGAAAAAAATACAGGATTTGAAGTGAGCCGTGGCGAAAGCACCTTGGTTGGAATTTGCAAAAGTTGTGGAGAAAAAAAATGAAAATGAATAAAGTTGTTACGTTTTTTTTTGCGGCGGTTCTTGCTCTGAGTTTTGCAGGCTGCAAAAAAAATCAAAATACAAAAACAGAATCTGAAGCAGAAAAACAAAAAATAAAAGTTGTTGCAACAATTTTTCCAGAATACGATTGGGTTAAAAATTTGATTGAAGGCAGCGACAGTTTTGAGCTTGAACTTCTTGCAAAAAACGGAACAGACCTTCATTCTTACCAGCCGAGCACGGCCGACATTGTAAAAATTGCAAGTTCTGACCTTTTTATATATGTTGGCGGCGAAAGCGATTTTTGGGTTTCTCAGGTTATAAAAAATTCAAACAACAAAAATCAATTTACTGTAAATCTAATGGAAATTCTTGCGCAAAATGTTAAGGAAGAAGAAAACGTAGAAGGCATGCAAAGCAACAAAGAAAATGACGGGCACGAAGACGAAATTGAATATGACGAGCATGTCTGGCTTTCCGTAAAAAATGCAAAGACCGCTGTTATAAAAATTGCGGAATATCTTGAAGTTTTGGATCTTGCAAATTCTTCTGTTTATGCAAAAAATTTGCAGAATTATCTTAAAAAACTTGATTCTCTTTCGGAAATTGCGCTTGAGCTTTCCAAAAAAAATGACTTTTCTTCAAAACCTTTGATTTTCTGCGACCGTTTTCCGTTCCGTTATATGACCGACGAGCTTGGAGCAAAATATTTTGCTGCTTTTTCCGGATGTTCGGCAGAAACGGAAGCAAGTTTTGAAACGGTTGCCTTTCTTTCAAAAAAGGTTCAGGAATTTGAAGAGCCGAGGGTTTTTGTGACCGAAAATTCTGACAAAAAAATTGCAAAAACCGTAATAAAAAATGCCGGATTTGACGGAAAATGCGAAATTTTTGTAATCGATTCAATGCAGTCTGCAACTTTTGATCAGATAAAAGCTGGAAAAAATTATATCGATGTTATGAAAGAAAATTACGAAAAATTAGATTTTTTCGGAAAGGAGTGAATGCGTTAGCGCTGGCAGCCCCGAAGTTGCGCGGCGATAAGCCACGCAATGAGCCGATTTTGCGGCGAAGGGCGGACATAGCGACCCGAAGCGTAACGAAGTGAAGCGGAGGGAAACGCCAAAAATTATGGCACAGTTAATTTGCAAAAATCTTGTTTTAGGTTATGAATCAAAAATCATAATAAAAAATCTGTCGTTCAAGGTAAATTCCGGCGACTATCTTTGCATTGTCGGCGAAAATGGTTCCGGAAAATCGACCTTGATGAAGGCAATTCTTGGACTTTTAAAGCCGATTTCTGGCACAATCGAAACAGGAGACGGACTTTTGGCGGACGAAATTGGATATTTGCCGCAGCAGACTTTTGTTCAGAGGGATTTCCCGGCCAGCGTCTGGGAAATAGTTCTTTCTGGCTGTCAGAGCCGTTGCGGTTGCCGTCCGTTCTACAAAAAAGAAGAAAAAAAACTTGCCATGAAAAATATGAAAAAAATGGGAATTGCTCATCTTGCGCGCCGATGTTACCGTGAACTTTCTGGCGGACAGCAGCAGAGAGTCCTTCTTGCCAGGGCATTGTGCGCCACTCAAAAAATGCTTTTGCTCGACGAGCCTGTAAGCGCGCTTGATCCGGGAGCGCAGGAAGAAATGTACAAACTTATCGAAAATTTGCATAAAAGCGGAATTACGGTCATTATGATAAGCCACGACATAGACGCTTCGCTTCGCTTCGCAACCCACGTTCTGCACATTGGAAAAGAAATTTTTTTTGGAACAAAGGCCGAATTTGTGCATAAATCGACCTGCCCGGATTGCAATGGACAGATAAAGCGAATTATGGGAGTAAAACTTTTGTAATTTACGAAAGTTTTGTAAGTTTTTGTAAAAAAAGCAAAATTTCAACTTTTATAAATTGATTTTTTTTATTTTGGAGACGATTTTATGTCCACTTTAATCCATTATTTTAGTTTTTCGTTTGTGCAGTATGCGTTTATTGTCGGAGTTTTGATTTCGCTTTGTTCAAGCTTGCTTGGCGTAACTTTGGTTTTAAAACGGTTCAGTTTTATTGGCGACGGATTGAGCCATGTTGCGTTTGGAGCCATGGCGATTGCTGCGGTTCTTAATTTGTCGAACAATATGTATCTTGTTTTGCCATTCACTGTCATAGCCGCAATTCTCCTTTTGCGCACTGGAAAAAACACAAAAATTCAGGGCGATGCCGCAATTGCCGTCATAAGCGTTTCATCTCTTGCTCTCGGCTACCTTTTAATGAACATTTTTAGTTCGTCCGCAAATCTTGCAGGCGATGTCTGTTCCACACTTTTTGGTTCAACTTCAATTTTGACGCTTACAAAAGCCGAAGTTTATCTGTGCGTAATTCTCTCGGTTGCCGTAATTGCCGCATTTATCGTCTTTTACAACAAAATTTTCGCCGTAACCTTTGACGAAAATTTCGCTCAGGCTGTCGGAACCCACGCAAGCCTTTACAATCTGGTAATTGCCGTTATAATCGCCATAATAATCGTTCTTGCAATGAATCTTGTCGGCTCGCTTTTAATCAGCGCTCTGGTAATTTTTCCGGCGCTTTCAGCAATGCGCGTTTTGAAAAGCTTTAAAAGCGTAATAATTTGCAGCGCGGCGGTTTCTGTTGTATGTTCAGTTTCTGGACTTTTAATTTCAATTCTGGCAGGAACTCCGGTTGGCTCGACAATTGTTGCGGTCAATCTTTTTGTTTTTGTCGTATTTTCGGTTGCGGGGAAATTTCTAAAATGAAAAATCATTCTTTGTTTAAAAATTTTTTTGGCGAGCCGGCAGAAAATCTGCCGTCAGGCCATTCGCAGTTTCATTCAAAAATGGCTTTTTTGCCATTTTTGAACGCCTTCGGCGCTGCTGCTGTCCTTCTCGCGTTGACCTTAACCTTTGCTTCGTGTACAAAAAATTCAATTCAGCAAAAAAATCAGGAGCAATCAGAAAAAAAAGCCGGTTTTTCGGTAGATTTCGATCTTACAAAAATGAACTCAAATATGGTTTATGCCCAGGTTTTTAATCTTATGCTTGAACCGCAAAACTTCAACGGAAAAACTTTTAAAATAAAAGGAAACTTTATAAAATTAAACAGTCCGGATGGCCAGCCTTCTTATGCGGTAATCATAAAAGATGCTCTTGCCTGCTGTCAGCAAGGCCTTGAGTTCAAATACGATTTTGCCGGAAAAGAGCCGGTTATAGATCAGGAAATTACTGTAATCGGAAAATACACGCTAACAGAAACTCCTGACGGTTTTAGTCACAATTATCTTACTGCGCAAACTTGTGATTGACTTTTTACAATGGAAGAATAAACTTATAAAAGTGCACGAAGTGCGATTTTAATTTTATAAAATTTTATTAAATGGAGAAAAAGATGGATATTCGCTATTCAACTGGAAAAGAACCTTTTAAAACAATGACAACCGAAGAACTTCGCAAAGAGTTTTTGATTTCTAATATTTTTGTAAAAAATGATGTAAGCGCAGTTTACAGCCACATTGACCGCATTGTAACTCTTGGAGCAATGCCTGTAGATAAGAAAGTTAAATTGGACAAAAATATTGATCCAATGAAAGATTTTGGAGTTGACTTTTTCCTCCAGCGCCGTGAACTTGGAATGATTAACATTGGCGGTGACGGAATTGTTGTTGCTGACGGCGTTGAATACAAAGTAAATCATTACGACGCTCTTTATCTTGGTGCCGGAACAAAAGACGTTGTTCTCGAAAGCGTAGACAAGAAAAATCCTGCAAAATTCTATATGAACTCAGTTCCTGCGCACGTTTCTTACCCAAGCCGCGTAATTACTTATGAACAGGCAAACCACGTGCATGCAGGTTCTGCCGCAGAATCAAACGACCGCACAATCAACCAGTACATTCACCCGGATATTTTGGAAACATGCCAGCTTTCGATGGGAATGACCCATCTGGAAACTGGTTCGGTTTGGAACACAATGCCGGCTCATACACACGAACGCCGTATGGAAGTTTATTTCTATTTTGATTTGCCAGAAGACCAGATTTTGTTCCATTTTATGGGCGAACCTCAGGAAACACGCCACATAGTAATGCACAATGACGAAGCTGTAATCAACCCTTCTTGGTCAATCCATTCAGGTTGTGGAACAAGCAACTACACATTCATTTGGTCAATGGGTGGCGAAAACCGCACATACACAGACCAGGACTGGATTCGTACAACAGATTTGCGCTAGTAAAAAACTAAGCACAAAAAATATTAAATTATTAGAAAGCCCGGACTTTTTTGAAAGAAAATTCAAATTAGTCCGGGCTTTTTTTTGCGTGCAGTTTAAATAAAAACAAAAAATTGATATACTTTTGTGCAAAATTACAAATGTTCCGCGGTTGCGGGCAGTGAGGGTGGTATGATTAACGTTCCTGAAATGTTTGCGTGCATGGTTTTTAATGAAAGCGAAATGAAAAAAAGGCTTTCTGCGAATATTTATGCCTCTTTAAAAAAAACCATGGTGGAAGGCTGCCCGCTTGAACTCGGTGTTGCAAACGAAGTTGCCAATGCTATGAAAGACTGGGCGATTGAAAAAGGCGCAACTCATTATTCGCACTGGTTTCAGCCTTTGACTGGAATTACTGCCGAAAAACACGACAGCTTTTTGACGCCTGCTGCTGAAGGCAAAATTATCATGAGTTTTAGTGGAAAAGAACTTATAAAAGGTGAACCAGATGCCTCGTCTTTTCCGAGCGGCGGTTATCGTTCAACTTTTGAAGCCCGCGGTTACACAGTTTGGGACCCGACTTCATTTCCATTTGTAAAAGACCACACTCTTTGTATTCCAACCGCTTTTTGCTCTTACAACGGCGAAGCCCTCGACAAAAAAACTCCGCTTTTGCGTTCTATGGAAAGCTTAAACCGCCAGTCCCTCCGGATTTTAAAACTTTTCGGAAATTCTGCTAAGCATGTGACGACAACAATGGGCCCTGAACAGGAATATTTTTTGGTTGACGAAAAACTCTATGCCAAAAGACGCGATTTAAAAATGACCGGCAGAACGCTTTTTGGTGCTCATCCTGTAAAAGGACAGGAAATGGACGACCAGTATTTTGCCGCAATTAAGCCGCGCGTAATCGAATATATGGAAGATTTGAACGAAGAATTGTGGAAACTTGGAATTTACGCAAAAACCGAACACAACGAAGCCGCTCCAGCTCAGCATGAAATGGCTCCAATTTTTACAACTTCAAATCTTGCCGCAGACCAAAACCAGCTTACAATGGAAGTTATGAAAAAAGTTGCGCGCCGTCACGGTTTAATCTGCCTTTTGCACGAAAAGCCTTTTGAAGGCGTAAATGGCAGCGGAAAGCACAACAACTGGTCGATTGCTACCGATTCCGGCGAAAATCTTTTTTCTCCAGGAACAACGCCGATGGAAAATGCGCAGTTTTTGCTCTTTTTGACGGCGGTTATAAAGGCTGTAGATGATCATCAGGATTTGCTGCGCGCGATTGTTGCAAGTGCCGGAAACGATCACCGTTTAGGAGCGAACGAAGCACCTCCAGCAATCATGTCGATTTACGTTGGCGACGAGCTTGAAGCAATTTTAAAGGCAATTAAGGACGGCAAGCCTTACACTGGAAACGGAAGCAAAAAAATGTCGATTGGCGTAGACGTTTTGCCTGCAATTCCAAAGGATTCGACAGACCGCAACAGAACTTCGCCATTTGCCTTTACAGGGAACCGCTTTGAATTCCGCTCAGTAGGTTCAAACCTGTCAATTTCCGGTCCAAACACGATATTAAACGCAATACTTTCTGATTCCCTCTCAAAATTTGCAGATGAACTCGAAAAAGCTGAAAATTTTGACAAAGAACTTCAAAATCTCATTAAACGCGAAATCACTGTTCACTGGAGAATTTTGTTCAACGGAAACGGTTACGGCGAAGAATGGATAAAAGAAGCCGAAAAACGCGGACTTAAAAATTTCCGCACAACTCCTGACGCCATGGCTCATTATCTGGACAAAAAAAACATAGAACTTTTTGAACAGACAGGAATTTATTCCGAAGTTGAAATGAAAAGCCACTACGACGTAAAACTTGAAAAATACTGTCAGGTTTTGAACATTGAAGTTGGAACAATGATTGAAATGGTAAATAAAGACATTGAACCTTCTGCGCTTAATTTTCTGAACAAACTTACGGACACATATTCAAAAATGCCGGCAGACCTTCCGTTTGAATACGGCAAAAATCAGATAAAAAAAGTGTCTGCTCTTTTGAACGAAGTTGAGCAAAAAAAGCAAAAGCTCGACGAACTGCACATTCAGGCACAGAAAAAAACTGAGCTTATGGAAAAAGCCCAGGATTATGCAAAAAAAATCCTTCCTGCAATGGAAGATTTGCGCTCAAGCGGCGACTTGCTCGAAGAGCTTTTGGGCCAGGAATACAAACCTTATCCAAGTTACGAAGATTTGCTTTTTAGCGTTCAGTAAAAAACGGGTGTTCCCGAAGGCAAAGCCTTCGGTCGCTACGTCCATGGTTCGCTGCGCTCATTCCTGCGCCTTGCTCCGGAACGCGCCTTCGGCGCGCCATTCCCATCGCTAACACAAAAAAAAGACTGCCAGATAAAATTTTACGCTTTATCAGGCCAGTCTTTTTTTATTCTATATTATTTTGTTACAAAAATTTGCTTTTTAATTTGATTCTGCTGCTCCCGGAAGACCAATGTCTTTTCTGTAGAACATTCCTTCAAATTTTATGCCTTCGAGAGCAGAATATGCTTTTTTCCAGGCTTCGTCAAAGCTTGAGCCGTGGGCCGAGCAGGCAAGAACGCGTCCGCCGCTTGTAACGAGGACATTGTTTTCATTTTTTACAGCGCCGGCAACAAAAACTTTTGCACCGTTCTTTTTTATTTTTGCCGAATCAATAGAAATTTCTTTTCCTTTTGGATATTTAAGAGGATAACCGCCGCTAACTGCAACAGGAGCAACCTGAAATCCTTTTTTCCATTGAAGGTTAAAGTCAGAAAGAGTTTCTCCTGTAATTGCAAGACAAAGGTCGGCAAAATCAAAATCCATCATCGGCAAAACAGCCTGAGTTTCCGGATCTCCTAAGCGAACATTGTATTCAAGAGCTTTTGGACCATCTTTTGTAAGCATAAGTCCAAAGAAAATAAATCCGCGGTAGTCCATTTTTTCTTCGATTAAACCGCGCAATGTTGGCTCAAGAATATTTTTTTGGAAAGCGTTCATTGTCTGTTCAGTAACATCCTGTGGAGGACAGATTGCGCCCATTCCTCCGGTATTTGGACCTTTTGCGCCGTCGAGCAGTCGTTTGTGGTCGCGGGCTGGCAAAAATGCCTTTATGCAGGCTTTGTTTATTTTTGCGGAATTTTCCGTAACGCTTACAGCCGCAAGAACCGAAATTTCAACTCCCTGCAAATAATCTTCGATAACGAGTTTTTTCCCGGCATCGCCAAATTCGCCGTCCATCATATCATTTACGGCTTTGAGGGCTTCGTCAACGGTTTTTGCAACAACAACGCCTTTTCCAGCAGCCAGACCGTCAGCTTTTACAACGATTGGAGCTCCATGATTTTTAACATATTCGAGCGCATTTTCTTTATCTGTAAAAGTTTTTGAAGCGGCGCATGCAACGCCATATTTTTCCATAAAAACCTTAGAAAGATCTTTTGAAGCTTCGAGGGCAGCACCTTGCTTTTTAGGACCAACTGTCGGAATTCCTGCAGCCCAAAGTTTATCAGCGATTCCTTCTGAGAGAGGATCTTCCGGACCAACAACGGCAAAATCAACTTTTTCATTTTTTGCAATTTCAATAGCATCGCCATTCATATTTTTGCATTTTGCTTCGTCGGCAGTTCCGCCGTTTCCAGGAACACAGATAATTTCTTCAATTTTTAAACTCTGTGCTAATTTCCAGGCGATTGTGTGCTCGCGTCCGCCACTTCCAATAACAAGTGCTTTCATAAAAAATCCTCAATAAAATCAAAAAATTCAAAAAATCGCTACAAGATTTTTCGGAATGTCCTTACACTATAGCGAAAAAAACGATTTTTGTCAGACTTTGGACGAAATTTTATTGTCCAACCGGTGTTTCGGCGTTGTCATTCAAAATAAAATCCGTTTGATTTTATTTTGAACGCCTTCGGCGCGCCTACACCCCGGCGTAAGTTTTTCGGAAGATAAAAGATTTGTTTTTATGTTAGAATAATTTTATGAAAGATTTTTTTACTTATCTTGCGCTTTTTTCTGTGGCAACAATTCTTGTTTTTTTGCTGCGCGGACTTTACTTAAAAAATTTGTCAATTCAAAATAAAAAAACTGCCGTCAAAAATTTAAAAAAACAAAAAACTGCAAATGGCGGTTTGGGTTTTGTACGTTGCCCTTTGTGCAATACTCCGCTTGCCGTTGGCGAAGATTTATTTAGCCGGATTTTTAGACCCATGACAGTTTCTGACCAGCGGATGTATGTTTTAGGCTGTCCTCATTGCTATCCGGACAAAAAAAACGGCGTCCAGAGAATTTGCCCGGTTTGCCGAAAAAATGTTCCTGTAGAAAGCTATTTAATTGCAAGACTTTTTAATAAAACCAGCGACCACAAAAAACACGTAATTATAACCGGCTGCCCGGCCTGCTGCGGTTCCAAAAAAATTGATAAAAATTGCCATAAATAAAAAAACTGCCCTTTACGAAAAGTCTAGTGTAAAAACTTCAAACTTTTCAGGACAGTTTTTTCTGTGGACAATCCAAAGCTAATCAAAAACTTTTTTGGACTGCCCAGATATTTTAACTTTAAGCCTAGCGGAGCAAACTGAGCACATTCTGTGAACTCTGGTTTGCTTGAGCCAGCATAGCTGTTCCAGCCTGTGTAAGAACCTGGTTCTTTGTAAAGTCAACCATTTCTTTTGCCATGTCTGTATCGCGGATGCGAGATTCAGAAGCCTGGAGGTTTTCAGCGCCAATGTCCAAACCAACAACTGTCTTTTCGAGACGGTTCTGGTAAGCACCGAGGTCAGCGCGCTGTTTGTTAATCTTTTTGAGCGCTTCGTCGAGAGTTCCAATTGCGCGGTTAGCATCATCAGGAGCTGCAAGAGTAAGGATTTCTTCTGAGCCGATGTTGCGGAGTCCGAGAGCTGCCGCTGACATTGTTCCAATAAAAACCTGAGTTCTCTGATCCATGTTTGCGCCAATGTGGAACCACATTGAGCCTGTAACTGTATTTTCTCCTGTTGGTTTTGCAAAGCGGCCTGTGAGCATATTCATACCGTTGAACTGAGCCTGAGAAGCGATGCGGTCAACTTCTGCAACGAGCTGGCTTACTTCAACCTGAATCTGCATGCGGTCTTCGTCTGTGTAGATTCCGTTTGAAGACTGTACTGCAAGTTCACGAATTCTCTGAACAATGTCAGTTGTTTCCTGCAAATATCCTTCAGTAGTCTGAATAAAAGAAATACCGTTCTGAGCGTTTGTAGAAGCCTGGTTCATACCGCGAATTTGTGCGCGCATTTTTTCAGAAACTGCGAGTCCAGAAGCATCGTCACCTGCGCGGTTGATTTTCATGCCTGATGAAAGCTTTTCCATGTTTTTTGTTGTGCTGAGTTCTGTGAGTCCTGTAGAACGATTTGCAAACTGAGCACTCATGTTGTGATTAATAACCATAATTTATCTCCTTAAAATCGTCAAGGACGGCGAGATACAAAGCACTTTGTGCTTTGTGCGATAAAAATGCACGAATGTATTTTTATCACACCTCCTTGTAAGATCTGGTTAAAATACTACAGACTTGCTTTTTGTAGGCAACGTCTTGTAGTCCCCGGGTTTACCACCCTATATATAACATATCGGAGTTTGAAAAATTGACTTTAGAAAAAAAAGAAAAAATATTGAGAATTTGCCAAGAAAATTTAAAAACTACTTCTTCCACGGAATGAACGTGCTAAGGTTAATTTGTCTATGTATTCGAGGTCGCCACCGACTGGAAGACCGCTTGCAAGTCTTGTTACCTTCACGCCGGTTGGCGCAAGAACTCTCTGAATGTACATTGCGGTTGTATCGCCTTCGACAGTTGGATTTGTCGCAAGTATAACTTCTTTTATTGTTCCTGATTTTACTCGTTCTACCAAGCTTGCAATGCGCAGTTGCGAAGGCCCAATTCCTTCAAGCGGTGCAATAACTCCGCCCAAAACATGAAAAAGACCGTTAAATTCGCGGGAAGAGTCGATTGTGTTTACGTCCTGAGGCTGTTCGACAACGCAGATAACGCTTCTGTCGCGCAATGGATCGGAACAAATCGGGCATGGATCATTTTCTGTCCAGCTTCCGCAGATTGAGCACGGTTTTATAATTTCTTGAAGATGGTCAATTTGACTTGCAAACCTTTTTACCCACAGATTGTCTGCTTTTAAAATATAATTTACAAGTCTGGCGGCGCTTTTTTTGCCTATTCCTGGCAACCTGGAAAAACTGTCTGTTAATTCATCAATTGCGTTCAAAATTACAGGCCCATTCCGCCCATAAGCGGGCCAGCTTTTTGTTTTATAAGTTCCTGAACTTTTTCGAGCGCGTCATGGTTTGCAGAAACAATCAAATCCTGAAGCATATTTACATCGCACGGATCAACCGCAATCGGGTCGATTTTAATTGCGGTCATTTCAAGCTGACCGTTCATCGTAACTTGAACCATATTTCCGCCAGAAGAACCTGTTACGCTCAAATTTTTCAAGTCTTCGCGCATCTGGTTCATTGTTCCCTGTAAATCTTTGAGATTTTTCATCAAATCAAATGGATTCATCTTCTTCCTCTATTATTTCGTTGTTAAAGTTAGAATTTTCAATATTTTCATCTGATTCATCATCAGTTTTTTCGTTTTTTTCAGGTTTAGGCGACTCAGTGCGTTCACCTTTAGAAACAATCTGCCCCCTAAAAATTGAACACAAAAGCTGCACTTCGTAAGGCGCATTTTCCAAACTGTTTTCTTTGGCCGCCTGCTTTATGCTTACGCTGAATTGCAGATTTTCGCCGTAATATTGCGAAATTATTGCAGAAATTTGAGCGGCCTGTTTTTGCAGCTGCGACTGCGTAAAATTAGAAGCAACCGTTGTTTTTACAGTGTTTCCGTCCAAAACCCATTCTGCGGTCTGAATAAGCGTTGTTGCGAGAATTGCAGTTTTTTCGCTTTTAGAAAGTTCTGAGAGAATCGTTTTTTTTAAAGCCTGCATGTCGCGGACAAATCCCGCTGGCTGCGAATTTTGCTTTGGAACAGAATTTTCCTGTTGAGAAAGCCCCAGGTCATCAGGAGCGTAAGAACCTTCTGGCGCGTAATTTTCAAAATCGCTAAAATTTTCAATTGACTGAGCCGCTGCTTGATCAGGCGGTTCAGCTCCGCCATTGCTAAAAGACCGGTTTTCTGTCTGTGGAGCCACCTTTGGTTCTGGAGAAATAAAAATTCTTGGTTTTTGAGATTGAGACTGCATTTGTGGCTGTTGTTGAGAAGCTTGTGTCATTTCCAAAGAAGAATTTTGTGCTTGACTGGATGGTTGTGCATTTTGCAGTAGAACAGCCTTTGTTTTGTCGATTGCAATTTTTACTTCGGCAGGCGAAACATACTGACTGAGCCAGCTCAAACGGCTGAACGCAAGTTCAAGTTCATAACGCGGACTGAGCGAATATCTTATGTCGCGGTAAAGCTGCAGAAAAATGCTTACAGCTCGTTCAATTTGAATCGAATTCCAGGCAGACAAAACCTTTGCGCTAAAACGTTCAGCGCTCTGTCCCAAAAGCGACTCTTTTGTAATTCCATTTTTTATAAGCAAAAGTGAACGCAAATAATCCGTTGCATTTGAAATCAACTGTTCAATCGAAATTCCTGCCTGCAAAAACGAATCAAGTTTTTCGAGCGCAGATTGAGTTTTGTTTTCAGCGCAATCCTCAAAAATCTCATTCAAACGGTCAACGCCGACAAGTCCGAGTTTGTCGCGGATTTTGTCGTAGGTGATTTTATCTCCGCTAAAAGCCGCAACTTGATCAAAAAGAGTGTAGGCATCGCGCATTGAACCTGTAGATTCCCGCGCAATCCAATAAAGAGCTTCATCTTCTGCTTGAATTCCAATTTCTGAAGCAGCCAAAGCAAGCTGTTCTTTTACTTTTTCTACAGGTACCAGACGAAAATTGAATTGCTGGCACCGGCTTTTTATTGTCGCTGGAACTTTTTGAAGTTCTGTTGTCGCAAAAATAAAAATAACATACGGAGGCGGCTCTTCAATTGTTTTTAAAAGCGCGTTAAATGCTGAAGTCGAGAGCATATGAACTTCGTCAATAATATAGATTTTATAACGGCAACTTTGTGGCGGAAAAAGAACTTCATCCTTTATTTGTCTTACATCGTTTACAGAAGTGTTAGAAGCACCGTCAATCTCGATAACGTCGGTACAAGTGCCTTTTGTAATTTCAAGACACTGCTGACAATGTCCGCAAGGAGAAGCAGTCGGACCTTCAGCACAGTTTAGAGCTTTTGCCAAAATGCGTGCGGTTGAAGTTTTACCGCAACCTCTTGGACCCGAAAAAAGGTAGGCATGTGCGATTTTTTTAGATTGAATGGCATTACGGAAAGTTTCCGCAACAAATTCCTGACCGACAAGATCTTCAAAACGCTGAGGTCGTCGCCGGGTAGCTGTTACTTCATAAGACATAGAAAAAGAATACCTTAAAAACTGTAAATTCTCAATATTGAGGGAAAATTCATCTTAAAAAGAAAAATCAAGTGTTTTACCAGCCGCCACTGGCTCCGCCTCCGCCAGAACGGCCGCCTCCACCGCCGCCGAATCCGCTTCCGCCACCAAAGCCTCCGTGTCCGCCAAAACCGCCTCCTCCGATAAAAAATCCGCCGGTTGGAGGACGTCGGTTTCTTCCGTTTTTAGAATCAATTACGCTTCTGGAAATTACAAAAATCAAAAACAAAACCCAGATTGCAAAAGGAATCAATGCCGGAAAAATATCATCATCGTCTTCTTCAGAAGAATCGACTTTATTTTTAATTTCTTCGTTTCCAGTTGCATAGCCTGCGATAAGGTTTACGCCTGTTTTTATTCCTTCAGAATAGTTGAACTTTTTAAAGTCTGGCGCAATAAAATTCCGGATTATAAGTCCGCATTTTGTGTCCGTTAAAACTCCTTCAAGTCCGTATCCAACTTCGATTCTTACTTTTTTCTCGTCAAGGCAGACCAAAAGCAAAACGCCGTTGTCTTCTTTTTTTTGACCCAAGCCCCATTTTTCAAAAACATCAGAGGCATAATCTTCTATTGTCGCGTTTGTTCCGGCAACTTTTTCCAGCGATTTTACTGTAAAAACCGCAATTTGAACGCCAGTCTGCCGGTTTACGCTTTCGAGATAAGAATTGAGTTCGGATTTTGTATTTTTGTCGATGATATTTGCGCTGTCCATAACCCAGGCAGTTTGTTTAGGAATATAAACTTCTGCAAAAAGCGAAATAGGCAAAAAAAACGCAAAAATAAACAAAAAGGACTTTAAGTTTTTTCTATTCATTTTCCAAGTTCTCGAATTTATTTTATCTTAAAACTGAACGACAGGCGCTTTTGAGGCTGTTGAATCGGCTTCAAAATATGCTTTTTTCTCAAAACCTTTTCTTTCGGCAATAATACTTTGCGGAAATTTTCGGATATAAGAATTGTAATTTTTTGCAGAATCGTTAAATCGTTTTCTTTCGGTAGAGATTCTGTTTTCTGTTCCGGCAAGTTCATCCTGCAGGGCAAGAAAATTCTGATTTGCTTTTAATTCAGGATAATTTTCGGAAATCGCCATCAATCTTTGCAATCCAGAACTTAATTCACCTTGAATTTTTTGATATTCTGCAAATTTTTGAGGATCGTTTGTAATCGAAGCGTCGATATTTACAACTCCTCCGAGCTTTGAACGTGCTTCTGCAAGCTGTGTAAAAAGAGAGTCTTCGTGTTTTGCATAGACTTTTACAGAATTTACAAGGTTTGGAATAAGATCGAGCCTTCGCTGATACTGGTTTTCGACCTGGCTCCAGGCGCTAGAAACATTTTCGTCCAAATCGACAATTTTATTGTAAGTTCCGATAGTAAATTTATAAATGATGCCCAAAACAATAACGACAACTGCAATAACCGCGAAAATTTTAAAAGACGATTTTTTATTTTCTTCAGACATAAATACTCCTGTAAAAGCCTTCTTCAGTTTGGCTTTTTAAGTTGTTTCG